>JAUXSA010000158.1 GCA_030681615.1 Bacteroidota bacterium | reverse complement strand
TAACATATAAAACAATATAAGTAATCAGTATCAGTGGCATTGCGAGGATCATACCCTGGTTGAGATCGAAATAAAAGCCAAACAAGCGTGTTCCGGTAATATACTTGTTATCTAAAAAGCCCATATCTTTTATAAGATTTGTGGTATCAAAATGGTAGTAATAAAAAATAATAGGGGTGAATGCTACAAAGCACACTAGAAAAGTGTAGAACATATATCTGATGTTGAATTTTTTATCAAACACCGCCCAAAATGCCAATAAAGCCAGAAACAACATTAATGTTTGAGTTTGGGATGTTGCCAGTGCAATAAAAAATAAACCTAACAATCTTTTTTTATTTAAGAAAAACACCAAACCCCATACAACCAATGAGGTGCTAAATATTTCTGTGTGTTCCCAACCTAAATACCAATAACAAGATCCAAAACAAAAGCACAATGCTGAGAAAATAGATATATACAGGTTTTTACTGAAAGAGAATAAAAGTATCAAACAGGTTATAATAACCAGCAATGCATTGGTCTTATAAAATGTATGCAAAATTGGTGAACCCGTCCACTCGCCAATAATTCTTGCAGGTACACAAAATAAGGAATAAGTATAATAATGATAACAATAAAATTTCTTTTGCTTAGAGTAAAAGAAACCATTTATATCCTGCTTAAACGCGTGCGTTGCTTGATTTAAATTCCAACACAATCCATCAATATACTCTCCTTTTGGAAACTCGTTTGTTTTATAAGATTTGTAAATATTATATTTAAATGATACAAGGTCTTGTGTCTGAAGGTCAGGACTAAAGTGATTATAAAAGGATTCGGTCATCACCGCATATTCAAATCCGTCACCTTCGATGTACGGCTCTTTTTCGAACTCATACCCTGCTCTATTAAGATAAATAGATGCTATAAAATATAATATAAAAGCCTTTAAAAGAAAAATCCTATGCTTAAATAAAGTTTGCTTTATGATTATGAAACGGTTTTTCATTATGAGATTATTTTTCCTTAAAAGAAGATCGTTTTCGTCACTTTATTATGATCGATTTTTTAATAATTTAAATTATTTTTTGGAAACAACTAAAACTTATTGACTACATTTTAATCAATGAATTAAACACTCATTTCCTTAATATCTCCTTCAACGATCAATTTTCCTGCTGTGGCATTTTTTATCTCATCAACACTAATGCCCGGCGCACGTTCCAATAATTTAAAACCTCCTCCGGCAACAATTTCATAAACACCTAATTCTGTAACTATTTTTTTAACGCATCTTACACCAGTTAAAGGCAAATCACATTTAGATAATAATTTAGATTGTCCGGCTTTATTAACCTGCTGCATGGCCACAATAATATTTTTAGCACTTGCAACAAGGTCCATGGCACCACCCATTCCTTTTACCATTTTTCCCGGTATTTTCCAGTTAGCTATATCGCCGTTTTCGCTTACTTCCATTGCTCCTAGAATCGTAAGATTTACTTTTTGAGAACGGATCATACCAAAACTCATGGCACTATCAAAAATACTAGAACCTTTAAGAAGGGTAATTGTTTGCTTTCCTGCATTAATAAGATCGGCATCTTCTTTTCCTTCTTCCGGAAAAGGACCCATCCCTAATATACCGTTCTCTGACTGAAGTACAACATTAATTCCTTCAGGAATGTAGTTTGCCACTAAGGTAGGAATACCAATTCCTAAATTAACAAACATACCGTCCTTTACTTCCATGGCTATTCTTTTAGCTATTCCGTTTTTATCTAACATAATTAATACGCTTTTATATATTCTTTTGAAAATTGATCTTTTAATGTGTTGGCAACATTTCTGGCAATTATCATCCTGCCTCTATATCCATAATGTTCTGTGGTCCAGGTTTGATCTGTAAATTCAAGTCCGTTTACTAACTCTAAATTATCTATCACTTTACAATTGCCTTTATTATACCTTTTAACTAAATAATCCCTGTTTTGTTTCATTAAAAATACTAATTCTTTCCCAACTAAACTATCTGCATATTCAATGTTTTCGGCTAGTAAATTAAGATAGAGATTTATGTTATTCTTGTTACACCACTCTGCTATCTCATCAAAATCTTTTATACGTGGGTTTTTCTCATTTAAATTAAATGCATAAGCTTTTACATAATGACAAGTTAGAAGTATTTTGTTCTTCTCCGGTGAACCGTCAGGCAGGTCCCATCCGTATTGTCCAAACGAAACATCCCACTCACGCACAGTTTTATATTTAAAGTCAAACGGAAATTCTAATTTTACATTTTCCCAATCGTCCAACATTTCTTTATTTCGTTGCTCATCTGTTTTATTATCAAAAGCCTGGAGCGAAAGTAAGAACCTGTTAACCAGGTTTGGATATGGCTGAACAAGAACGACTGATTCCTGCAACTGTGTTTCTAATACTGAATGTCTCCAGGCAGCATCAAATGAACGCATGTTTAGTGTTATAATTACTGCTTTAGCCTTATTCTTTTTCACATCTATACTTTTAAGCCAGGCTTTAAATATTCCGGCATGCGCAGCCGGTTTATTTATTGCAGTTAATTTTAATGACGGAAAGAAAAAGTTTGTAATTTCTGAAATGCTATTCATTATCGAATCATTTTCACGCACATTAAAATTAGAAGATTCTGCAAAATAAAAAATATCAGTAGTAGCTTGCTCATTTTTTATTTCTATAAACTGCTCGCTCTTTTCATAAAGGTCTTTTTTATACAAAGTAAAATTGTAAACGAAATTTAAACCGATCAGGATCAGGATAAGCGTTGAAATTTTTATGACAATTTTTTTAAACATTAAAATTGAAAATAAATAAATGTAAATTTTTGAGTGCCTGATAACGCCATTAAACAAAATAATATAACTGTGTAAAAAGCCCAACGGTAAGGTGTTTTAAAGGTGTTTAATTTTGAATCGAACCGTGAATTGTACAAAAAGAGATCAAACATGATCATTAAAGCGGTAAATATTACCGGCATTAAAATATCTAATTGTAAAGGATACACATTTTGATTATGTGTAAGCGCCCTAAACATGTCTTTTGCTTTCTGAAAACTCTCTGCCCTAAAAAAGATCCAAATAAAAGAAGTTATAACAAAGGTTTTTATAACTAAAAAAACATTTAGTCCGCTCCATTCCTTTTTAATTTCAAATTTAAAAAGCATGGAAAAATATCTTTCCAATAACAACATTAAGCCATGTAAAGCGCCCCAAACCACAAAGGTCCAACTGGCACCATGCCATAAACCGCTTATCATAAATACGATCAAAACATTAATACTCCACCTGGGTATCTTTACGCGATTACCGCCTAAAGGGATATACAAATAATCGCGAAACCATGTACTGAGTGAAATGTGCCAGCGTGACCAAAATTCTGAAACACTTTTTGCCAGGTAAGGTGTTTTAAAATTATTCATGATATTGATGCCTAATAATTTTGCGCAACCTAAAGCAATGGTTGAATAACCAAAAAAATCGGCGTAGATCTGAAAAGAGAATAAAAAAATTGACATCAGTACTTCGAAGGAACTATATTTTAGAGGATCGAGATAAACCTGGTTAACATAAGGCGCAATATTATCGGCAACCACCATTTTTATGAATAGACCAAAGAGCACTAATTTAAAGCCGTCAGAAAAATTTTGATAAAGCGGTTTGTGAACTGCTTTTAATTCGTTGCCAAGGGTTTCATATCTTTCTATTGGCCCGGCCACCATTTGCGGGAAGAACAAAACATAATTTGCAAAATACCCCAAATGTCTCTCGGCTTTTTGCCTGCCCCTGTATACTTCAATTGTATAGCTCATGGATTGAAAGGTATGGAAGGAAAGACCTATAGGCAAAATGATGCTTAAATTTACGGGGTGGAATTCTTGCCCGAATAATGAAAACACAGACACTAAATTTTCGTTTAAAAAATTAAAGTATTTGAAAAATGCCAGTAGTCCAATGTTTGCGGTAAGACTTGCAATAAGATAAAATAATTTTAACCTTCCTTCGATCTTCTCTATTGTGATCGCAGCAATATAATCAATAATGATGATCAGAAAGAGAATGAGAATATACTTTGGCACGAAGACCATGTAAAAATAACAACTGGAAATAAAGATCAATATCCAGCGAAATTTTTGCGGCAATAAATAGTAAAGCCCAACAACAATTGGAAGAAAAAATAAAAAATGTAATGAATTAAATAGCATTCCTTACTGCTTTTTTCTCACCGTTCTTTGCTCAATTCTTTTTTCATATTTTTCTCCTTGAAAAATTCTGTGAACATAAATTCCGGGAGTATGAATATGATCCGGGTCTAACTCACCTGCAGGCACTAACTCTTCTACCTCTGCAATTGTAATTCTTCCTGCCATTGCCATTAGCGGATTAAAATTCCTGGCCGTACTATTATAAATTAAATTTCCAGCTGTATCACCTTTCCAGGCCTTTACAATAGCGAAGTCTGCTTCAAAAGCTTTCTCCATTAAATATTCTTTTTCTTCACCGTTAAAAGTAAATTTCCTGGTTTCTTTACCAATTGCTACTTCTGTACCAACTCCTGCTGGCGTAAAAATAACCGGCATGCCATAACCTGCAGCCATGCAACGTGTAGCTAAAGTTCCTTGAGGTACTAATTCAACTTCTAATTCGCCGCTTAACATTTGGCGTTCGAATTCATCATTCTCACCTACATAACTTGAGATCATTTTTTTGATCTGTTTTGTTTGAAGCAATAATCCCAATCCAAAATCATCTACGCCGGCATTATTACTTATACAGGTTAAATTCTTTACACCTTTTTTTACAAGTTCTGCAATACAATTTTCTGGTATGCCACATAAACCAAAGCCACCCACCATTAAAGTATTTCCATCTTTAACATCCCTTAAAGCTTCTTCTACATTTTTTACAACTCTGCTGATCATAATTATTGGTCTTTTAAATTATCAAATTCATTTTCTTCTCCGGAAACCTGGTAAAGATCATTATCATATTTACTACAATCCATTTCCAAATTCGGATCTAAATTTTTTGGGCGAACAAATTCATTTTTACTTACTTTTAAATGTTTATCGGCATATACTTTACTAAAAAATTTACCCCAAATTGGTAAAGCCATTGTTGCACCCTGTCCTTCCACCATCGAGTTAAAGTGGATACTCCTGTCTTCACCGCCTACCCATGCGCCGGCTGCTAATTCAGGTGTTAAACCAATAAACCATCCATCTGCATTCTTTTGTGTAGTTCCGGTCTTGCCTGCTATCTGGTTCATTAATTTATGACGAGAGCGTAAACGACTACCTGTTCCGCCATCTACAACGCCACGCATTAACTGTATCATTACATATGCTTTTTCTTCGCTAAACACTTCATCAGTGTTTGGAATAAATTCTTCCAAAACTTTACCATTCTTATCTTCAATGCGAGTAATAAATGTTGGTTGAATGTAAGTGCCTTTGTTTGCAAAGGTGGAAATAGCGCCAACCATTTCGAAAACATTTATATCCGGAGTCCCTAAACAGATAGATGGCACTTCCGGAATTTCGGAGGTTACACCAAGACGTTTTACCAAACTCACAACTGCATGCGGACCATATTGCTTCATTATCCAGGCCGTTATATAGTTAATTGAATTTGCCAATGCTTTTTTAAGGGTGATCATCTTCCCGTTATTTTTATCATTTGGCCCGTCTGAATTACTAGGACACCAATCTTTACCATCCGGCAAAGCAATACATGTTCTAACATTAGGTACCTGGTGGCAAGGCGAGAATCCTTCCTGTATTGCCAATGCATAAACAAAAGGTTTAAATGTTGAACCAACCTGCCTTCTACTCACCTTTACGTGATCGTATTTAAAATGTTTGTGATTAATACCGCCCACCCATGCTTTAACATAACCGGTTTGCGGTTCCATTGCCATAAACCCTGTTTGTAAAAAACCTTTGTAATATTTTATACTGTCAAAAGGTGTCATTAACGTATCAATTTCTCCACGTAAACTATATACAGTCATTTGAGCCGGTTTATAAAAAGTAGCAATGGCGTCCGCATCATTCATCCCTGCTTTTTTTGCTGCACGAAACCTGTCACTGCGTTTGATAGATGAGTTCATTATATTTTCTATTTCCTGCTTGTTTACATTCCAGGCAAAAGGTGCGTTCTTTTTTGTGCGAAGATCTTTGTCAAATATTTTTTGAAGGTCCTGCATGTGTTCAAAAACAGCTTCTTCTGCATATTTCTGCATACGAGAATCGATAGTAGTATAAATTCTTAAACCATCTTTGTAAATATTGTAAGGTTTGTTGGTTTCCGGATTAATATGTTTTTCGCACCAGCCTTTTAAAAAATTATCGCGGATGTATTCTCTTAAATAGGGAGCTAAACCATCGTTATGATCTTCTGGACGAAAACTAAGATCCAAAGGCAATACTTTTAAACTATCGTATTTTTGTTTTGAGAGATAACCGTATTTTACCATCTGGTTCAATACTACATTACGTCTTAATTTTGTTTTATCAGGAAAGCGGATCGGATTAAACAGTGAAGGATTTTTTGCCATACCAACTAACATGGCAGCCTGCTCTATCTTTAAACTATCCTGCGAACGGTTAAAATAAATTTGCGATGCTGATTTTACGCCTACAGCTAAATTTAAAAAATCGAATTTATTTAAGTATAGTGCTAAGATCTCATCTTTGGTATAATATTTTTCTAAACGCGTAGCAATGATCCACTCTTTCATTTTACGAATTGCCAATTCAGGTTTACTTAATTTTTCACGTGGAAACATCATTTTCGCTAACTGTTGTGTAACGGTACTTCCACCACCTTTATTGCCACCGGTGAAAGCCCCAGCTATAGCGCGGCCCAAAGCTTTAATATCTACCCCGCTGTGTTCGTAAAAGCGTGCATCCTCTGTTGCAATTAAAGCTTCTACAAGATCTTTATCTAATTGATTGAAATTTACATTAACCCGATTTTCGCTGTAATATTTTCCTAAAATTTTCAAATCACCACTATAAACGATGGTGGCTAAATTGTTCTTAGGGTTTACAAGTTCTTCAACATTAGGAAGAGCGCCAAAAGTACCCATGCCTGTTAGTGTTACAATAATAAAAATTACTAAAACAGGACTTAAGAAAAGGATCCAGAGCCACTTAACGTATTTACTTGATTTTTGAGCCATTTTGAAAGGGTAAAAATAGCAAAAACCCTTAATGTAAAAAGTGAAATAAAGTAAAAATAGTAACAATATTATGCCTTAAAAAGGCCTTATTTACTGAATTAGCGTAATATCAGCAATCTGTTGGAATCTAGTTTGATGAAAATAAACAATAATATAGTGAAGGACCATAAGGAAGAGCCTCCATAACTGAAGAATGGCAGGGGAATACCAATAACCGGCATTAAACCAATGGTCATACCAATATTTACTGCCAGATGAAAAAACAAAACAGAAGCCACACCATATCCATAGATCCTGCTAAAATCGGAACGCTGTCTTTCCGATAAAAAGATCAGTCTAAGGATCAAAAATAATTCTAAAAATATAACCACTGTGCTTCCAACAAAACCCCATTCTTCGCCAACTGTACAAAAAATAAAGTCAGTATCCTGTTCGGGCACAAAATCGTATTTGGTTTGTGTGCCCTGCAAATAACCTTTTCCTAAAAAGCCCCCGCTACCAATTGCGATCTTAGCCTGGTTTACGTTATAACCCTCTTTCTTAAGATCTACCGTTCCTCGTCCTAACAACACATCGATCCTTACTTTTTGATGATCTTCAAGATGATTATAAACATAGTTAGTTGTGAGCACCACACCCGAAGCTGCAATAAAAACGATGATGACAAGGATCAAATTTTTTCTGCTTCTTCTGATAAATAAAAAAGCCGAAGCTGCAATAACAGCCATTGTAATTAAGAGGCCGGAAATACTTGTTACTATTAGTGCTACAACAAATAAAATAGCGGTTAGTAAACCGAATATTAAAAATCCTACACTTAACCCCTCGCGGTATAAGACAATAATGAAAGCTATAAATACAATAGCAAGGCCTGTTTCATTCTGCAGTTTAATGATTAAAATTAATGGTAGGATAATAAATAATAAAGCAAAAACTGTATTCTTATAATTTTTGATCAGATCTTTTAACCGCAATCTGAATTGTTGATTGATAATAATATTTTGGTTACTTAAAAACTTTGCGAGTGCGAGACCGGTGGCAAACTTCATAAATTCGGCGGGTTGTATACCAGCACTGCCAAACCTGAACCAGGAGTGACTGCCTTTAATTTCTTTTCCTAAAAATATAACAAGAATATTCATTAAAAGAAAAAAACCATAAAATCCATAAGCAAAGGCTGTGTAAAAATTGGCGTCTATCAATAAAATACTAAAGGCAATTACCGCAGCACCACCTATCCAGATCAATTGCTTACCGTATTTTTGAGATGTATCAAAAATATTTTGATGTTCTTCGTCATAAACAGCAGCGTAAATATTTAACCACCCCATAATAACAAGCAACACGTAAACAATTAACGTGATACGATCAACGCCATAAAATATACTATTTTCGTTACGTGCCAAGTTGATTAATGATGTTTTATCTTTAAAGCGTCTTTTTTATTGTTCTTGGTTATAAGATCCCCTTCTAACATTCTTTTTTCTACTTCCGGTCTTTCAGTTTTTCCTTTTAAATATTTTTCTATCATCAATGTTACTATCGGTGCGCTCCATGTATTACCAAATCCCGCATTTTCAACGATGCAGGCAATGGCGATCTTTGGATTCTCTCGTGGAGCGAAGGCCAAAAAAACAGCATGGTCATCGCCATGCGGATTTTGTGCTGTACCTGTTTTACCACACACAACAATATCTTTTAACCTGTTGGTAAAAGCAGTGCCGCCAGGCTCCATGGCACCCTGCATACCATCAATAACATTTAAATAAGCTGTTTGATCCTGCACCGCCACGTAATTTTTTACTTTAAACTTAGGGTCTAACTGCCTGTCAATACCTACCCCTTTTATGCTGTGTGGGGTATAATAATAACCCCTGTTTGCAATAATGGCAACAACATTTGCCATTTGTAACGGCACTAAGGTTAATTCTGCCTGACCTATTCCTAACGAAACAATCGTGTTACTGCGCCACCCGTTCTTTCCAAAAACTTTATTGTAGTATTCAACAGATGGCACGTTACCAGGTTTATCATATGGAAGATCAGTACCTAAACGTGTACCGGGACCGAATGTTTTAACCACATCACGCCAGTGATTATAGCCATCAATAAATTTTGGGTATTTTCTTTGATCAACAATTTCGCGAAAAACGTAACTGTAATATGAATTGCAGGATGTAGCTATAGAGCCAGGTAAATTTTTTCCGCCGCCATGAGCATGGCATTTTGGTTTACCTCCCATTGGCGGATAACCCATTTGACATGGATATACCGTGTTACGGTTTATCAATCCATCATTTTGAGCTATCAAAGCATCAATTAACTTAAAGATAGAGCCGGGAGGATACATGGCAGTTAATGCACGATTAAATAAAGGCCTATCTAAACTATCGTAATATAATTTTGTAAAATTCTTAGAGCGTTCTTTACCGCCAACTAATAAATTTGGATCGTAAGATGGGCCGGAAACCAAACATAATATTTCACCGGTAGAAGGTTCGATAGCAACTATGGCGCCTTTTTTTCCCTTCATTAATTTTTCTCCGTACTCCTGCAGATCCCTGTCGATAGTACAATACAGAGGTTTACCCGCAACGGCTAAGGTGTCATATTTTCCATCCATATAACGCCCAATAATTTTATTGTGTACATCTGTAATAGCTATCTGAGTTCCTTTTTTTCCTCTAAGAACCTTCTCGTAACTCCTTTCAAGACCTGTGATACCAATATAATCACCTTCTTTATAATACGGGTCTTTTCCTACCTGCTCTTTATCAACCTCATTAACATACCCTAAAAGATGCGCCGCTATTGGCTTTGGGTATCTTCTTACAGTACGTTTCTGTACAAAGAAACCTTTGAAGCGGTATAACTTCTCCTGTAGTGCCGCATAAGTTTGCGCCGACATTTGTTTTTCGAAAATACTTTCTTTACGCGGAGAGTTAGGTGCCTGACAGGCTTTTTTCATTCGCTTTAAATAATCTTGCTTTGTAATTTGCAATACCTCACAAACGCCCATAGTATCGCAACCTTTTGTTTCGCGGGGAATTACCATTAGATCGTAAGAAGGCGCATTAAACACCAGCAATTTTCCTTTACGGTCGTAAATATAACCACGCACAGGATATTCGGTCATATAACGGAAAGCATTCTTCTCGGCGTCTAGTTTATATTGAGGATCTATTACCTGGATATAAAATAAACGGCACAAATAAATTACAACTATCAAACAAAAAAATCCGCCGATAATTAATTTTCTATTTCCCAGTTGCGAATTTGCACTCATGATCTTTTACGTTCGGTAAAAAATAAAAACTGAATGAGGTACACCAAAATAAAAGTTCCTAAACTACTGAGAACAGCCCTGAAAAATGTTCCGAAAAATTCAGAGAAACGAAACACTTCAATATAAAAAAAGAAAAAATGATGAATGATGATAAGCGTACCTGCATAACTTAAGAACCATGCCAGACCCATATCGTTAACGGTTGGCTGCACACCAATATCATAACCATCGCGCGGCGAAATGAATTTTAAAACATAATATCTGCTGAAGCCCATTAAGGTACAGGCAGAAGTATGTAAGCCGGATGAGTCGAAAAAATAATCGATGCAAATACCTAAGAAAAAAGAAATTAAGAGAACCGTTACACGGGATAATTCAAACGGCAATAAAATAATTACCAAAACATAAGGCAACAAAATAACGTAACTGGAGAGGTTAATATTTTGAATAATAATAACCTGAACCAGGATAAGCAGTATGAACCGAAAAATATTTTTAGCTATATCAGTCGTCAATTTGTTTTTGTGTTATGTTCTCTAATGAATCACGTTCGGTTTTAAATTTATTTTTAATAACATACACATGATTTACTTTTTTAAGATCGGCGCTTAATTTAATTTTTGCAGTATAAAAACCTTCGTTCTGGCGGCGCTCAAAACTTTCAACAACACCAACCATAATTCCTTCAGGAAAAATACCTGATAGTTCACTTGTAATTACCGTGTCGCCTGCTTTTATTTTTGCATGGGTTGGAATATCTGTTAATAAACAATAACGATAATCTTTTCCGTCCCAAATTAACGGCCCATAACTACCATCTTTTTTTAACTGGCAATTTACGCGCACATCTTTATGTAAGATACTCATCACACTCGAAAAATTTGTTGATGCGTTTGTAACTATACCAACAATACCTTCACTGCTCATTACAGCCATATCCTGGCCTATACCTTGATTGGCGCCAAGATTCAACGTTAAAAAATTACGACGCTTGTTTACTGATGAGTTAACCACTTTAGCGCTCATAAAAGAATACTGTTGTTTGTAAAGCGTATCATTTTTTTCGAACTCACGTAAAGGCAAAATAGAATAATTTGATTTTAAAAAATTTCGTAATACAGAGTTTTCCAAAGCCAGTTTATCGTTCTCTTGTTTTAATGAAAAATAATCTTTTGTATTTGCGGCGGCTGTATAAATACCTGCAACAACCTGATTAGAAGAATTTAAAACCTGCGAACCCTGGTACCCGTTATTGTGTACCATGAACCAAATACTTATTGTTTGTAAGAACAAAAAAATAAATATAAAGTGATGTTTTAGTACAAATGCAAGTAGGTTTCTCACGTGTTAA
>JAUXSA010000150.1 GCA_030681615.1 Bacteroidota bacterium | reverse complement strand
GGATATAAAATACCCAAACTCAAATTTGCCAATGATCTGGAGTCAGCTATAATAAAAGAAATTGTGATCCTTTGCGGTGGACAGCCATCCAAAATGAGTCATTTATTTAGTGATGCATAAGGTTTCGAACACTAATGATTTCAAATCCGCACCAACATATATTGGTTTTCCATTTGCCTTCCAAAAATGAAATGCGTACTTTAGTACTACACTATCGTTAAGGGTTTTTTATAACATCCATGAAACAATTTTTTAGGAGTATCGTTTTATTTTTTTGCTCTTATGGCTTTGCTCAAGACAAATTAACGGTTGATACTAATTTTTATGAGTATCCCGGCAAAATTAGTTCAATAGATTTTAAAACAAATGGTTTAGTTACTAAAAAAGTAAATTATTATAAAAGCGGCAAAGTAGCATCCGAATTCTATTTTAAAAATGGAGCTTTACACGGCCCTTCCATTAATTATTTTGAAAGCGGTAAATTAAAATACAAAGCCAGGTTTAAAGATGGAAAGCTTATTGATACCGTAGAGGCTTATTTCGAAAGCGGGCAAATGCTTGGAAGGGGCTTTTTTAAGAACGGGGAGGCCAGCGGCCTTTACACTACTTATTACGAGAATGGTGTTATAAAAGATCTTACTTATTTTAAAAATAATAAACGCGATAGTATTTGCAAAGGATTTTATGAAAGCGGTAAACTATTTTATGTTTTAAATTTTAAAGCCGGCAAGATAGAAGGTGTATACACGCATTATTATGAAAGTGGAAAAATTTCGCGCGAACGATCTTATAAAAAAGGCAAAATAGAGGGCGCTTCCATTTATTATTATGAAAATGGAAATATAAAAGGCCGATCGGCGTACAAAAAGAATAAAATGCATGGCGAACGCTTTTGCTATAATGAGGATGGAAAACCGGCCAACGGTAAATTTGTAGCTTATGATGAAAAGGGTAAATTAAGCAGAGAAGGTTTTTGTATTAACGGCAAACCCGAAGGAGAATTTAAAGTTTATCGCGCACCTGATACGCTTTCGGTACTTATAAATTTTAAAGATGGAAAGAATAATGGCCTAACTTATTTTTACGACAAAAATTTAAAAATTCGATCAATTCAAAAATATAAGAATGGAAAATACGTGAAAGATGTTAAGTAAAACAAAAACGCGGTAACAGAATGAAAGAACACATATGAAAACAACCGAAAAAATAGAGCAGGCGATAACAGATTTTGTAAGAGGTGGCGATAAAAGCGACACGGTTATGTTAGACAAAGTTTTGCATAAGGACTTTAGAGTAACTAATAATGGTTTTATGGGAACTTCAGGTGTTACAATTATTGACAAACAAACCTATTTATCAAATATCAAAAACGGGATTTTTGGTGGACTACCACGAAAAATGACGATAGAAAGTATCGACGTCAGCGAAACAATTGCTATGGTAAAACTACGCCTGGAGAGTTCTGAAAATTATTTTGTGTCGTATAATTCGTTAGCATTAGACAGCGACAACGAATGGAAACTTATAAATAATCTTGCAGTTGTTGAAGCAAAAAAATGACGAAATAGACTGACACAAAAACAACGAACCGCTAATACTAGAAGGTACATGCGAAATGACCTTACACTAAGTATTACTCGCATCCCAAATGTAATACGCGTTTAAAATAAAGTAAACGGTGAGTAGAATAATTGAAGCAACCCTATCGAAGCGGTTAGAGCGGTTAATTTCGTGATGCTTTAGAAGATTTAAAGCATAAATACTGGAAGCAATAACGCTAAAAATAAAAATGAGGGTAATACCATGCAGTGTATCTACCAGCGTAAACGAAGAAGATTCGGGCAGGGCAGAGTCGATCACATACTTATTACCTATTACCGCAAATAAAGCGCCCACACTTAAACCAAACCGCGAGTCAATATTGTCTGCATGAATAAAGAAACAGGAAAAGGCAATTAAAAATGCTACGTACATGCCAATGAACATTTTCCAGAACATGCCCATAGCATCACGCACTAAACCTATCTTTACTCTAAACTGGCTGTATTCTTTATGTGGCCTTGGTTGCGAATCGTCGCCAAAAGCAGTTTCGTAAGATTTTATTCTTGTAGATACTGCAAACGAATCTATTGTCCAGCCTTGAACTGTAAAGCGTGGATCGTAATGGTTTCCTAAAGTATCTTCAGCAAATATCAACGACTTTGAATCGTATTGCGAGTTCTCGATAGAGATCCTTAGTTTCTGCCGGTCGAAGGGAAAGCTGTTTATTTTCCATGAATCTTTCATTATACATTGTAATTTCATAATGATGTAGATCTTGTTGCCGGTAGTGTCTATTGTAGAGAAAGATTTTACAACTGTTTTTGCCTGCGGCACTTCCAGGTTCTGTACAAAATCAAAATCTTTATTTTTATATTTTAGCCATAACCAAAGGTTTACTGTAAATTCTTTTTGTTTAAAATCAATATCGTGAATGCTGGTAATGTAAATGCCGGTGTAAACGGTGTCGGGTGTTTCTGCTTGCGCTAATGACGTTTTGCTTAAGAAGATAAAGATCAAAGAAAGTATTAAAGACTTAATGAGGTTCATTTTGGGTTTATAAGGAGAAATTAGTATTTTAGAATAAACATACAAGATACAAAATAGTTTAAGAATACATGAAGAAGGCTTTTACATTAATATTTTTTTTAGTTTGCATAAGTGGATCTTACGCGCAGGAATTAATAGATCATCCTACAGAAACAAATAAGGATACCATAAGTAAAAAGACCAGGATCATTAACGCTATTTTTTTACAGGACCGTTTTACCTTGATGACAGGCTCTAATGGTTGTTTTCATAGTGTATCTGTAGAGTATACATTTATTAAAAAGTCAGATAAGGTTGAAGTAACGTATGTAAAACGTTACAATCAACAAGATGAGAAACCAAAATGTAAAGGCATCGTAAAATTAAGTAATGCAAAATTTAAAGCTATACAGGATCTTTGTATACACGGTTTAAATATAAAACAGTCTTTTTGCACCACCAGCGTTGACTTTGAGTTGAAAGGTAAAATGCAATATGTCACATTTAATGATAGTCGTTGCAGTTCTGATGATGACATTATGCAACAGTTAGAAAAGATAGTAGGGGTTTGTAAGGATTTTTAGGTTTAAAAAAATAATTTATTTTCCTCCTCCGTCGCTGCGCGCCACCTCCTCCAAAGGAGGACACTGACCGCCTAGGCCCAGTCGAACTTACGCGTAAGCAAACAAAGTATCTCCCTTTGGAGGGAGTGCCCGGAGGGCGAGGGAGGAAATGTTCTTATGTAAAATGGGAAAACTACTTCTTAAACGTTTGATGCAACACCATCGCCAGGCGAATACCGGCATTTACGAGTTGTTTTTCTATTACCGTTTTATTCTTGTCGATATAATCCTGTTTTATGTTCTCTTCAAAATTATAAACTTCAGGAAGTAAAGTACGTGCTTCGTTCATCCAAACTTCAACATTATTATTTTGGATTTTCTTTT
>JAUXSA010000140.1 GCA_030681615.1 Bacteroidota bacterium | reverse complement strand
TTAATCGTCACGTTACATCTTCAAAAAAACCGGTTAACTCTTTACAAACTATTACTATTGTTGGTTTGGCAAAACAAATTGATGTTGACCATTTAAATATTATTGTTAACGCTACAGGTAAAGCAAGAGATCTTGTTAACGAGCCTGTAAATATTTTAAATGCAACCGATCTTGCCAATGCTTTTAAAGACATGGGCAAAAAAGCGGGATTTAGTGTTGAAATCTTTAATAAAGCAAAGATTAAACAATTAAAAATGGGTGGTTTATTATCAGTTAACGCTGGTAGTGTAGACGAACCTACTTTTAGTATAATGGAATACAAACCAAAAAATGCGAAAAATAAAAATCCATACGTTTTAGTTGGTAAAGGTGTTGTGTATGATACAGGTGGTTTAAGTTTAAAGCCTACACCAAACAGTATGGACCTTATGAAATGTGATATGGCTGGCGCAGCAGCAGTAGGTTGTGCCATGTATGCCATTGCAAAAGCAAAATTAAACGTTCACGTTATTGGACTTGTGCCTGCAACGGATAATCGCCCCGGCTTTAATGCTTTTGCACCGGGAGATATAATTACTATGATGGATGGCACTACTGTTGAAATGCTGAACTCTGATGCAGAAGGCCGTATGATATTAGCAGATGCGTTACATTACGCCAAACGTTACAAACCAGAATTGACAATTGACCTTGCTACTTTAACAGGTGCTGCGGCAGCGGCAATTGGTTCTTTTGGAATTGTTGGAATGGGTAATGCCAAACAAAAACAAAAAGAAAGATTATACGCCAGTGGTTTTAATGTACACGAACGCATAGCTGAATTTCCATTTTGGGAAGAGTATGATGAGTTAATTAAAAGTGATATCGCTGATCAAAAGAATCTTGGCGGACCATACGGCGGCGCTATTACTGCCGGGAAATTTTTAGCGAAGTACACCGATTATCCTTATTATCATTTAGACATAGCGGGCCCTGCATTTCTTACAGGTAAAGATAGTTACCGTGGAAAAGGGGGAACGGGTTATGGCGTAAGATTATTATTTGATTTTTTTAAAAATTTATAAAATGAAAAAGCTGCTTACATTTATTTTATTTTGTTTTTCCTTTACGTCTTTTTATGCGCAGGAAATTAAACAAGGTTTAGTCGTTGTACATGTTGATCCAACAGGAAAGGCAGAGTTCAGACAAAAAATTATGGTGTACCATTTTTTAAATGGACATTATACTGGTCGCACCGAGTTGATGACTGTAAGCGGAAAAAAAGACGGCAAAGATAATATTAGAACAGACCTTGGAATTAATACGCTTTACAACAACCGTTATTTAATTACAGGTATCGGAAATATTATTGATCTTAAAGACAAAAAAGTTTTGTTTGATGGGCGTGCTAATTTGATACGCTGCAGTAATGATAGTGCCATTTTTTATACTAATGACATTTTTAAAGGAAAATATTATTCGGTATATAATTTCAAAACTAATCAATACGGCGAAGTAAAGAATTTATTATTCAAACCAAAGATCGGTGCTGATGTAGAATTTGATAAAACAACAGCGCCATTTAAAATAAATTTTTATCCTCAAAGTAAACCAAAAGTATTAATAGTAGCTGATGCTGGTTATGGCCAGTCGGGCACTAAAGATGGTCGTGTTCCTGATCCACCAATGTACTGGTTAGATAACTCAACATTTGTTTATACTAATTTTAATAAAGATAATACCGAGATCTCTTTTTTTAAAGTAAATATAAATTCAAAGAGTAATGCTTTAATTGGAAAAGTTGTAATTAAGCCTGAAGTACAAACTGCGCAGATACAAAAAGTGAATGACACACAAGCACTATTCTTTTTTGGAAATAAACAGATCTTAATTGATGTTGCTGCAAACACAGTTACCGATCTTCAATTTACAAAACCTACCGACGGTTTTAGTTACGAATGTAAAACAAATAGCTATGGTCATTTAGTAAAACTAAATGATAAAGATGTGGGCAAATATCATTTCCAATCAAAGAACTTTAAAACAGAGAATAATATTGCTTCTTTGGTAAAAGAACTGGTTGTTGGGCCAGAGAGTTACCAACAAGGTATGGCTGTTTGGAATTTTAATAAACAAGGTTGGGAAAATGTTGATTCAGAAGATGTATTAACTTTAGTAGGCTGGATAAAAGAATAAATTATATGGACTATTACACTACCAAATATCCAACAGAAAGTTGTAAGCGCTGCGGTAACGAATTTACCTGTAAGCCCCAAAATATTAGTCAATGTGATTGTATGAAAATTCGCATCTCACCCGAAGAACAAACTTTTATTAGCTCAAAAGCATTGACGTGCGTTTGCAACAACTGTTTAAAAGAATTAAAATTAGAATACTACCACGAGTATCAAAATAAAACATCCAAACAAAATGCATAGTAAAGTTTTTTTCTTCATTGCATTATTTTTCATTACCTTTTTTTCAGCAAATGCACAAACTTATGCCCCGGCAGTTGGCCAGCCAGGGACAACGGCAATACATAAAGATAGTTCGGTGTTCGTTAACTGGGTTACAGGTTGCAACGTTATAAGAGGTTACCAGGATATTTCAAATACCTCTTTAGGATTCGCCAATGCCGGTGATAGTTCTATGGCTTTTGGAATTGCGCTTTCAAATGGCGTTGTAAGTTTAGGCGATGGTGGTTCTGCTATTTGCACATTTCAATATCCAATAAAAAATGGTACGGGACCAGACTTTGCAGTTTTTGAAAATAGTTTTGATGACACCTTTTTAGAATTAGCGTTAGTAGAAGTTAGCAGTGACGGTGTAAACTACGTCCGTTTTGCTTCACACTCAATAACCGACACTGTAAATCAAACCGGAACATTTGGTTCAACAGATGCTACTAAAATAAATAACCTTGCAGGTAAATACAGGGCAGCTTACGGCACGCCTTTCGATTTAGAGGAAATGGTTGGCAATCCAAATATCAATTTGAATTCTATTACACACGTTAAAATAATTGATGTAGTTGGCTCTGTAAATAAAGCTTATGCAAAACGGGATAGTTACAATAATATGATCAACGATCCATGGCCTACAGCCTTTTCCAGCGGAGGATTTGATCTTGATGCCATTGGTGTAATCAATCAAAATACCAGTGTTGGATTAAAAGAAAATGTTCTTGAAAAAAGCATTTCTGTTTATCCAAATCCTGCAAGTAAAGGACAAGAAATTATTTTTTCTTCAACGGAAAAAATCGGATCGATAGAGTTGTATAACTCTTTAGGAGAAAAACTAAATACTACAGCTACAAATAGTTTAAATACCAGGGAATTAGTAACAGGATTTTATTTTGCAAAAATAAACACTTCAAAAGGTAGTGTTATAAAAAAACTGATCATTAACTGATCCTGACTTATTTCAGAATAAAAACTTAATTTTGGTAAAGATCATTCTATAATGAGACATTTTATACTCCTGCTTTCTTTTTTATTTAGCAACTCTTTAATTTTTTCTCAGCTAAAGGATATAAAAATAATTATCCCTAAAGAAATCGGATTCAGCTATTACGATTTCGTGCAGTTCTTTCCAAACGAAAAATTTTTTGCGGTTTGTGGCAACGCACTTTCAATTATTAATACCGAAACTTCAGAGGTGATAGATGAATACGATCTGACTTATGGTGCAAAAAATCTATCTATCAGTCCGGATGGCAACTCTATTCTATTAACTATTAACAACGATCTATATGTTTTTAGTTTTATAAATCAAAAGATCAGTTTTCAATATAAAATAACAACTTCCGATCTTATTAAAGGCCTTCCTAATAGTCAATACTATTCATCGCTACCTATTGGGGGATGTTTTTTTACCGGTAAAACAAATGAGATCTACGCTAGTATTGGCTCCTTCACACTTAAATATGATCTCGAAAAAAAAGTGGCTATTAGTTCGCACGCCTTTCCACTAACAGATTACATTATTCACTCCTCGTACTTTATAAAAAAACATGAGGTGATACTGGCAAAGACCTCTGGCACAATTTCAACTATAATGAGACAATCCCTTGATGATCTCTCAAAAACCAGTGATCTTATTACTGATGCTGCAACCCCTACCAAAATTAAAGTGCGCGATTCACTAGTTTTTTGTTTTACCTCTAATAAATATTTTATTCTGAATTTAGAAACAGGAAAGATCGTTCATGAAGTGCGTATGCCTAAATATGACAACTATGGTCTTTATGATAAAAAATTATTGAACGATATTAATAAACGCCCTTCGATAACAAAACCAGACACTATAAATTTTTCGAAAGATGAATATGTTTATGATATAGATTATTTAACAAGATCGGGTCTTGCCGTATACGCCACTTTAAAAGGCATAAAATTTATTGACCTCAAAACAAAAAAATTAGTACGTCAACATAAAGGCATTACTTTAAATGTGAAACTTTCTTCAGAGGGCAACCGGATGATCTCGAACAGTTATACACCATACAGAGCGCTGCGTGTATATGACCCTAACGATATGAAAATGATCTCAGAGCGACCTTCAATGGGCAACTCTATTTATTCTGCACACATAAGTCCAAACAAAAGGTGGTTATATACAAACGGTACTTCTTCAGGATTTTTCTGGGACATGAAAAATTTTTCGAAATATACCGAGTTAAAAGATATTTCAGGAAGTGATTCAGCCTACATCAGTAATGTGTTTTTTCTGAATGATTCTGAAGTTGTTGTAAACTCAGGTAAGACCTTTCAAAATTTAAACCTTACCATTTATAATATCAATAAGAAAAAATACGGCAAAACAATTAAGAAAAATGTTTACTCCATTTCCTCCGGCTTTTTAAACGGAGAATTTTATTATGCTGATTATACTAGTCTGCACATTGTGAACTTAAAGACCTTGCAGGAAGAAAAATATGAAGGTATGTATTCCTTAGCGGCATCGCCTTTGTACAAGATCATTAATTTTAGCAAAAACCTTGTGTTTGTTCCTGAATCAGGAAAATACAAGATCGTTAACCGCAAAACAAAAAAGGTAGAGTACGAAAGTACCTCGTGGTCGGTAAATGCAAAGGTTGAAATAAGCCCGGATGAAAAATCGGTTTACACGGCGAGCCAAATAATGAAGAAAAAGAACATTAACGGTTATGATGTTGATATGCAAACCAATGCTATTGTAAAGATAGATATGGTAAAAAAAGAAATTGTTACCGATTATGCGCAAACATTTTACCCATACGATTTCAGGATAAAGAATAACGGTAAAGTAATTGGTATCTGGTATGTAAAATATGATGTGGGAGCAGGTTATACAGAGGGTTATGAGACCATGTATACCGAATACGATACCGAAACAGGAAAAGAACTTTACTCTAAAACAATTATTAAAACAAAAGACATTGTTTCTTTTCACGCTACAAGTGAATCAGGAAAATATTTTACAATGCATAATCCATTTGGTGAGTTTTTTAAAGTATTTAATGAAAAAGGAGATTCAATTATTGATCTGAAGGATCTTAAGATCTCAATGCCGAATTGTTTTTTTATTGAAGATCAAAATAAAATGATAGTTACCAGCTCTATTAACTCTTTAGCAACTTTTGTTGACCTGAACAAAAAACAGATCATTGGACAATTAGCAAATGCAAAAGATGATAATTTTTTTCTTATTACTTCCGACCTCCATTATTTAGGCTCGAAGGAATTCATTAAAAGCATTCGTTTTAAATACCAATCAGAGATCTTTAGCTTTGAGCAATTTGATGCCTACTTAAATCAACCACACAAAGTGCTGCGTGCCTTTGGTTGCTCTGATAGTGCGTTGATACAGGCCTATGAGACCGCCTATTTAAAACGTATGCGTGTATTGGGTTTTAAACCTGATAACAAAATTAATTTTGCAGTGTTGCCAACATTTCAAACGATTAAAATGACTGAAGAAAAACCGGGCTTTGTAAAATTCTCTCTAAGCGCTAATAAAGGCCAGGGTAAATTATCAAAACTGGAAGTACATAACAATGGCACACAGATCTTTTCGGAAGCAATTACTACAGAGGAAAACTCCAGGTTTGATAAAACATTAACTTTTGAAACATCTTCCGGTATTAACCGTTTTGAATTTATTTTGAAAGACGAGAGCGGTTTGGAAAGCCCAAGGTTAACACGTTACTTTAATAACACCTCAACAGTAAAATCAGATCTTTATTTATTAGTAATAGCCAGCGAAAAATTTAAAAACGATAAATACGATCTGGCTTATGCCGTAAAGGATGCAACAGATATGGCCAATAACATGTCTAACTCCAAATCTTTTAATACCATTAAAATAAAAAAATTATTTAACCAGTCGTTTACAACCGATTCGGTTAAAAATCTAAATAACTTTTTTGGTAAGGCCGGGGTTAACGATGTTGTGATGGTTTTTTATGCCGGGCATGGTTATTTGGATAATGACATGAGTTATTATTTCCCAACCTATTATACAGATTTTTCAGATCCAAAAATAAATGCAGTTGCCTACAAAAGTTTTGAAAAGATCTTTAAAGAAATGAAACCTCTAAAAAAATTAATGTTCATTGATGCATGTTTTAGTGGCGAAGTGGATGAAGAAGAATTATACAATGATCCGACTGATAAAAATAAAACGAAAAAAGACAGCTCACGCGCTGTGCGCCTGTCAGGCAGTACTTTTGCGCAAAGCACAGCTTTAGAAATGTCGAAAGCTGTATTTTCGGATCTTCGACAAAATTCAGGTGCTACTATTATTTCTTCTGCCGGTGGAACCGAAGCTGCTTTTGAAGGTGAGAAATGGAATAACGGTTTGTTCACTTATTGTTTGCTTAATGGCATGAAAAATTTTAAAGCCGATCAGAACGGTGACAGAAAAATAACATTGAACGAATTACAAAAATTTGTATCAGAAGAAGTTTACAAACTATCTGACGGAAAACAATCGCCAACTTATAGAATGGAAAATACGGTATTAGATTATGAGTTGTGGTAATGGAACGCTGAAGGCAAAAAGACAATCCGAATTGTTTTTGTTTTAAAACTTTAGTTAATTTTATTATAAGCCCGATTTCATTATCTTTAATTAAAATTACGTCATGAAAAAAATCATACTTTCATTTATCTTCTTTATTCTTTCTGATCTTTCAATTAACGCGCAATGTTGGAAATTAAGTGCTGGAAAAGAAAATTGTACGTTCGCTATTAGAACAGATAGTACATTATGGGTCTGGGGAAATAATACTTACGGACAATTTGGGAACGGCGGAACTACATCACAAAGTACACCATTAAAGATAGGCACAGAAAATAAATGGCAATCTATTGCTGTCGGTGGAGTTCAATCAGTTGCTGTAAAAACAGATGGTACTTTGTGGGCATGGGGAGGTAATGGTAATGGTGAGTTAGGTGATGGTACTTATATTAATAGAGACAGTCCTATTCAAATTGGTTCTGCTACTAACTGGAAATCTGTTGCAGCCGGTGAGGCTCATTCTCTAGCTTTAAAAACCGATGGCACGTTATGGGCCTGGGGCTATGGGGCTGACGGGCAACTTGGTACTGGCATATTCACTGCTCCAACGATCAATACTCCCACAATGGTTGGCACTTCTAATAATTGGCAATCAATTGCAGCGGGTCGTTTTTATACTTTCGCCATTAAAACCAATGGTACTTTATGGGGATGGGGGAGTAATACTTCCGGTCAACTTGGTGATGGAACAACTAGTAATATCAACGATACTCCTATACAAACAGGCACCGATACTGACTGGCAGTCTGTTGCATGTGCTTGGGGCACTACATTTGCTATTAAAATGGATGGTACTTTATGGGGATGGGGACAAGGATATATCGGTAATGGCTCTATTACAAGCGAGCTTAGCCCTGTACAAATTGGCACGGCAAATAATTGGCAAGCTGTTGCTACAGCTCAGTTTCATTTTATGGCTTCTAAAAACGATGGAACTCTGTGGACGTGGGGAGTGAATGATTATGGGCAATTAGGCGATGGAACGAATAATGATAAATTAATTCCTACTCAAGTCGGTATTTCTAATAATTGGCAATCAATAGCGGCAGGCAATAGATATAGTATGGCGGTAAAAACTGATGGTACTTTATTTACCTGGGGAAAGAATATTAATAGCCAATTGGGTGATGGTACTGCCATAAATAAAAATACGCCAACGCTTATAGGCTGTACCATAGCAGGTTTAAAAGAATTTAGCCGGACTGAAAACGTCTTTTCTTTATATCCAAATCCTACAAAAGATATAATTTATCTTGAAAATTTAAATAACCAAACTATTGATAAAATAATTATTACCGATTTGTTTGGCAGAGCTATTTTAGAAAAAAACGGAAATGTAAACAAGATAAATGTTCAGCATTTACAACCGGGTATTTATATTATTCAATTGTATTGCGAACAAAAAAGATACCAGGTTAAGTTTATTAAGGAATAAAAAATATTAGAATAAGATTTCTATTTATCTCTTAGTTTCGTTATTTGATTTTTTTTGTTCTTCTATTTTTTTATTTCCTTTTTAACCTGTTTTGTCCCAGCATAAAAATTATAGTCAGGAATAAATTTAGTGGAGTTGTATTTTATTTCCTGCCAGGTTTCGGTTGGTTGTAACAAAATGTCTTTGGCCCCATCATTTATTTTTAATGGCATATTAAATCCAGTAACACAATTAGTCCAGCGATATCTAAGTACTCCATTTTTAAAACTATACTCCAGGTTAGGAACTTTTATAGTGCGCAAATACTGATCGAATACTTTTTGAAGATCTTTTTTTAAGAAGGCGATCATATAATCTTCAATTTGTTTTGTAGAAACTGTTTGGTGCCAAAAGGTTTTATTCAATCCCTGCAACAGGGCTTTCCATAAACTGTCGTTGTTTACAATATTGCGAATAGTATGCAACATATTGGATGCTTTGTAATACTTATCACTCGATCCATCACGGTTAACATTGTAATCGCTTATTACATGTTTGTCATTTTTAATTTCGCGCCGCGTACCAGTTACATATTCTGCCCCGGCTTTTTTTCCGTATAACGATTCGGTGAATAAATTTTCTGAATAAGCCGTAAACCCTTCGTGCACCCAATTATCAGCCACATCTTTAACGGTAATATTATTACCAAACCATTCGTGTCCAGATTCATGAATGATAATAAAATCCCATTTCATGCCCCAGCCTGTTGCAGAAAGATCTCTGCCTTTGTAACCATTTACGTACTTGTTACCATAAGCAACAGCGCTTTGGTGTTCCATTCCTAAAAAAGGCGCTTCTACTAATTTATAACCATCTTCGTAAAAAGGATATTTGCCAAACCAATTCTCAAAACAACGCAACATTGGTTTTACCTGTTGAAATTGCACTTTAGCTTTTTCTAGATTTTCTTCCAACACCCAAAAATCAAGATCAAGTACGCCTCCTTTCCCATTAAAAGTATCTTTAAAATTCACATACTTACCAATGTAGGGAATGATATTATAATTATTAATAGGATTAACCACGGCCCAATTATAAATGGTAGTTCCGTTTGCATTTATTTTCTTAGAGCGTAAACGTCCGTTGGAAACTGTAATTAAATCTTCCGGCGCAGTTATATGTAATGAAGAACTATCAGGTTCATCGTATTGATGATCTTTACAAGGATACCAAACGCTACCGGCCATACCTTGACAGGCAATAGAGATCCAGGGGTTACTCTTACTATCTTTTGACCAGATAACACCACCGTCCCAGGGCGCATGTTTGGCGGCAATTGGTTTACCATGATAATAAATTGTTACTTCATGTTTATCATTTATGGTTTGTGTTCCGGGAGCATTTATCCAATATAAGCCTTTGGCTCCATGCCATGCTATATGTTTTTTTGAATCGAAGTATATACTATCAATCTCTAACGGATCGAGAAGATCTATTTGTAAAACACTGATAGGTTCCTTTAACTTACAATCTGCACAATATTTCCCCAACACTTTATAGGTGATCTTATTATAACCTTTAATACTGCTGTCTGTATAGTTAAAAGCAACATGTAAGTCATAATGCAACACATCCCACCAGCTACGTTGATCTGTTATAGAACCTTTGAGGGTATCAAAAAGAGTATATTTTGGATTTTGCGCCTTTGCAAAACCCAATAAAAAAATAAAAAGTATAAGGAAAAATCTATTCATGAATTATAATTCCTTTTATAAAGTTAAGCATTAAAAAACAGGTATTGCTCCCCCCTTTAGCGGTAATTTTGTGGATTATTAACGCCAAAGATTGCTTAAATTTGTATTAATGCGCTTAAGGAGTAAACCATTTGCGCTAAAGATTGTCTGTAAGTTTAAATGATCGGTAAAACCAGTTTCCATATAGTATTTTTTATACTTTTTATCGTTTCAGTAAAGGGTTTTTCGCAGATAAATATTTCAGGCTCATTATCTGATAAAGGAGGAAATGTTATTCCCGGGGCCATCATAAAAGTAACTACTCCCGATTCTGCATTTGTTACAGGCGCTTCATCTGATACAAGTGGTAATTTTTCGCTCACAGTTAATCCCAATAAAAAATATTTATTAAAGATCTCTTACTTAGGTTATGCCGATCTTTTTAAAGCGATTGAAACGGGGACAGAGACAATGACCTTAGGGAAAATAATTTTAAAAGAGACCGCCCAAAATTTAGCAGAAGTTGAAGTAAAGACCACGCAAATTAGGGGTGAACAAAAAGGAGATACCACACAATTTAATGCAGATAGTTTTAAGACCAACCCCGATGCTAACGCAGAAGACCTTATCAAAAAAATGCCGGGTGTTACCTCTGATAACAATGGTGTAAAAGTAAATGGCGAAACCGTACAAAAAATTTTAGTAGATGGTAAACCTTTTTTTGGTGATGACCCAAACGCTGCATTAAAAAATTTACCGGCAGATATTATTGACAAGGTGGAGATCTTTGATAAAATGAGTGATCAATCTGCTTTTACCGGATTTAACGACGGTAACGAGCAAAAAACAATAAACATAGTTACAAAAAAAGGGAAAAATGTTGGCACTTTTGGAAAAGTATATGGAGGTTATGGTAGTGATGAAAGATACAATGGTGGCGCAACTATAAACAACTTTAACAGCAAGCGGCGTGTTTCTTTATTACTATTATCAAATAATATTAACCAACAAAATTTTAGCGCAGCCGATATAACCGGCGCAATGAGTAATTCGGGCAGCAGCGGCGGGCGAGGTGGCGGAGGCCGTGGCGGCAATTCATCCGAATCGGCATTAATGATCTCGCCACAAAACGGAAACACTGCTACACAAGCAGTGGGATTAAATTACAGTGATGCCTGGGGTAAAAAAATAACTGTTTCGGGAAGTTACTTTTTTAATTACACCGATAATGTAAACCATTCGGATATAACCAGAAATTATTTTACTGATAACAACCTGATCTATAAACAAATTAACGATGACAGGATCATTAACCAAAATCACAGAACCAATTTCAGGTTTGAATACAATATTGATTCTGCCAATAAAATAATTATGTCGCCAAGTTTAAGTTTTCAAAATAATGCAAACCGAAGCAATTTAGCGGCCAGTAATAGTGTTTTTGATAACCAGTTCCTGAGTAATACGGATACACGCTCCTCGATCGATAATATTGGTTACGATTTTTCTAACTTTTTACTTTATCAGCACAAATTTTCTAAAAAAGGGAGAAGCATTTCTTTAAGCATAAACACAACACTTACAGAAAAGAATAATGACGGTACATATATATCTCAAAATAATTATGGCGATACCCTTACTTCGGGCCTTGACCAAACCTTTGTAACTTATAGCAACACCAAAAAAATATCGGCTAATCTTTCTTATACAGAGCCTTTAAATAAGAATTCCCAACTTCAAATAAGCTACAACCCTTCTTATACTGAAGGCTTATCAAATAAAAGCACTAATGATTATGATACTCTCACATCAGATTATGTTGATTTTAACAGTGCATTATCAAACAAGTATAATAACATTTATCAAACTCAAAAAGGTGGCTTAAGTTACAAGTATCAAAAAGAAAAACTTAATTTAAGCTTTGGAGTTGATGCGCAACAATCAACACTTTCGGGTCAGCAAACTTTTCCATTTGAATTTAAAGTGAACCGGGATTTTCAAAACATCTTACCCAATGCACGTTTAAACTATAAATTTAGCAAAGCCAAAAATTTAAGGATCAATTATAGAAGTTCTACAAACATTCCCTCTATCTCTCAATTACAAAATGTGGTAGATATATCTAACCCGTTACAGGTCCGTTCGGGCAACCCCGATCTTGAACAGACGTTTGAAAACAATTTATTTATGCGTTACGGTGGTTTTAATGCTGTTACCTCGCGTAATGCTATGTTTTTTATAAATGGAAATTATACGAATAACTATATTAGTAATGCCACCTATATTTTATCTTCCGACTCTATTATACAGGGTTACCTGGTTAAATCAGGTAGCCAGTTAACAAAGCCAGTAAATTTAAACGGTTTTTATTCTGCACGCACATTTTTTGTATACGGTTTTCCGGTTGCCGCAATTAAATGTAATTTAAATATTAATGGTGGTGTAACTTACAATCACACACCTTCGCTTATTAATAATAAATTAAATATTTCTGACAATTATGCAATAAATGGCGGCGCTTATATTGGTAGCAATATTAGTAAAGACCTTGATTTTTCATTAAGTTACAATGGCACTTACAACATTGTAAAAAATTCGGTACAAAAACAATCCGATAATAATTTTGTAACACAGGCTACCACATTTAAACTGAACTGGATCTTTTTAGATGGTTTTGTAGTGAACACAGATGTTGTTTATACTATTTTTACTGGCTTAAATCAAAGTTATAATCAGGATTATTTTTTGTGGAATGCATATGTAGGTTACAAATTTTTTAAAGACCGATCACTTGAAGCAAAAGTTTCTGTATTTGATCTTTTGGATCAAAATCGTAGCATTGGCAGAACAGTAACCGGTAACTATACTGAAGATTATAATACTACAGTATTAAAACGTTATTTTATGTTCACGCTTACCTATACTTTCAAGAAATTTAAAAGTGGTACGCAACCTAAATCAGAAATAGAGGAAGATCCGATGAAAAATATTCCGGGAATGCCGCAAAGGCAGCCAAGGCATGGTGGAGGTGGATATTAATGCAACAACTTCACGATCTCGTTCAGATCAAGATCTTTAACGTATTCAAATAAGATCTGATCATTTTCCTGGATCTCTATTCCAACAATTTCATTTAAGTTACGATTATAAAAAACCTCTATATAAAAACCATCCAATAAAAAAAGAGTGATATTACATTCATAATACACTTTTTCAGATACGATCTCAGCGTATTTCCAAAGAAACTCTGTCTTATCTTCAAAAGTTAGTTTTATGAATTCTTCTTTGGTCATTATAATTATATTTCAAAGATAATCGATCTCATAGATTTTTATTGCTATGATTTATAGTATGGTGAAAACAAAAAAAACTCCAATCGTATGATTGGAGTTCTAATTTTGAAGTAACTGCGTAGAATTATTCTTTTATGATTTTTTGAGTGTTAGATATTTTACCATCAGTTACTCTTACAATATAAATTCCTTTAGGTTGATCATTTATATTTATGTTAATGTTCCTTTCTGCAACACCTTTGTTCTCATAAACAACTTTTCCGGCAATATCATAAACATAAATATCTTTTACTGACTCTGAATCCATAGTCATATCAAATACTCCATTATTAGGATTTGGCGATATTACAATCATTTGTTTATCAATTGATTTAGCAGACTGTATATTTGTTTTCATTGCTAATTCTTTTGGCATTGCCGGAGAATATGAATCATTTTCGATTATAAAAACCGGACCATTAGAACCTTTACATCCTGAGCACATGTAAATGGATTTCGACATGGTTGTCCAGGATATACAATCTCCCCAGGTAGCTCTTGTAATTCTATAACGTTTTCCTAATTGAAAATTACCTGCAGGTGGGTTTGTTGTAAAAGATGTACCGGTGTAGGGTGATGGATAAGGTGCCATTGGACTTGAAACGGGCCATGAGCTTGGTGGTAATGTATAATCATATCCTGGAAATGTGTTATTTCCAATAAAAGGATTATACCACCAGGTTTGCGCATTCGTCATTGTGTTTATAACGCTTGTACCTGTTGGAACATCTACCTCCGATATTTCCCACCAAAAAGAAGATGTTGGCCATGAAGTTGTTCCTAATGGTATTGCTGATATTAAATAATTAGCTGAATTTGTAGCTGTACCGGTGCCTGATAATATAAAATCAGGAGTTAAAGTTGCTGATGGTGTAACATTTACAACTACTGTTGAAGTTACTAAACATGATACGCAACTTCCACTCAATCCGCTTACTGTATAAGTAGTTGTTACACTTGGGCAAACTGCAACGCTTGGCCCCGTGACACCACCGGGCATCCATGTGTAAGAGTTTGCGCCTGTTGCAGTTAAAGTAACACAATTACCAGAACATATATTTACGCTGCTTGCTGTTGAAATAGCAGGGCAACATGCACGAAAAGTTACATCATCAATACCAAAATCTCTTTTACCGGATGCTACAAAAGAATTCTGACGTATTTGAATTTGAACTGTACCAGTTATAGGTGCCGTCCAAACTCTTTGATGCATATGCCACATACTTCGAGATAAGTTACTGGTAATTACATTTGGCGGAGCACCCATACCTGTGCCTACAATAGTCATAGTAAGATTCATTGGCTCAACTGCTGAATCATGTACACGTCTGGACCAAAATGAAAATGTATAAGTTCTTTGCGCACATACAGTGACTGTTTGACTCCATACAGCACTATTACCTACTGCACCATTTAAACCATCTACAATCAAAAAATTATTTGCGCCGGCTATAGTGTTACCCGTAACATTATCCCATGCAGCACATTTATTTTGAAAATTACTATTTACAGTATATGTTTGGGCTGAGCATCCGGCACCGGCTGTAACATTGGAAGTAAATCCGGTATTACCTAGTGAAAAATTGCCGTTACCAGCTAAATTAACTATTTGACATTGTGCGCTGGCTAAAGATGTTATTATAGAAAATAACATTATTAGCTTTAAGAGTTTGTTTTTCATGATTTGTTATTTAATTGATTTATATCTCACAAAGAAATTGTAAACCTATTTAAAACTCAATCATCGATCTATATACGGTTGGCTTTTAAAAATAAATGGTAGGATAGGGAAATAAATGGCAACTCACATTTGCACCATCGAAAGTTTAGTTAACAGATCATTCTTCTTTCTTCTCGAAACCTCCACGCTTGAACCATCGCTCATTACAACATAACCACCATCACCTTTAACGTATTTGGTTACATGAACTAAGTTAACTAAGCAGGAATTATGCACTCTGAAAAAATTAAGATCAGTTAATAGTTCTTCATACTCTTTAAGAATGCGTGAAACTGTAACTTTTGTATTATTTGTTAAAGTAATATGGGTGTAACTTTCATCGGCAGTACATTTAATGATCTCGTTTGCATTTATCATTTGTAAACCGTCAAAAGTGGGTATTGCAATTTTTGCGTTGGTACCTTTTATTTTAAGATTTGACAGTAAAGCCTCAATATTTTGAGATGCCTGTATGGGTGTGGGCTTGTTGCCTATTATTTTTGCTACTGCCGCTGTTAATTCATCCGAATCTATCGGCTTTAATAAATAATCAATTGCGCTGTATTTAATAGCTTTAATTGCATAGTGATCGTAAGCGGTTGTAAATACAACTTTAAAAGTAGGATCTTTTACTTTTTCAAGTAACGTAAATCCATTGTGAAAAGGCATTTCAATGTCTAAAAAAACAACATCAGGCATTTGTTTATTAATTGCCGTTAAAGCAGAAGTAACCGAATCGCATAATTCTACAACTTCAATTTCTGGACAATACATCCTTAAAAGATTTTTAAGGGTTATCCTGCTTTTTTCTTCATCGTCAACTATTAGTGTTTTTATCATATACAGCTAAAATAAAAAAAATTACTGAAAAGGCAAATTTAATTCCACTCGCGTACCGGTGTTGTTGCCCTCAACATCAAGCAGGTCAATGATCGTAACAGTTAACTTACTGTTGTTTTGAAGATTTAAAACATCTAAACGTTCCTGCGTAAGTGATATTCCAACAGATTTATGAAACTCATTATTATTTTCTCTATTTATTTCCTGCGCTCTTTTTCTTCCAATGCCATTGTCCTCGATCACACATAGCATTACCTTTTCCTTTACATCGATCTCTATTTTTATTTTTCCTTTCGTTTCCTTATGCATTAAGCCATGCCATATTGCGTTTTCAACAAAAGGTTGTATTAACATAGAAGGTATTTGTACATTTTCTATATCAATGTTCTTATTAATGTCAATCGAATATTCAAATTTATGTTCAAATCTAAGCGACTCAAGATCCAGGTATAAGTTCAACGCCTCTAACTCTTTGCTTAATGGAATGACAGATGGTTTGGAATTATCAACAACATAGCGTATCAACCTTGCAAATTTTGATAAATATTTTTGTGAAGAGGCCGGATCATTATTAGTAATAAAATATTGCACCGAATTTATTGCATTGAAAACAAAATGAGGGTTCATTTGCGAACGTAAAGCTTTTAGCTCTGCATTTGATAATTTAGTTTGTTGTATTGTTTTTAAACGTTCTCGTTTCTTTATTAAGTTTAAACGGTATTTAAAAATGAGGATCACTAATAAAAATATTAAAATAATAATAAACG
>JAUXSA010000121.1 GCA_030681615.1 Bacteroidota bacterium | reverse complement strand
ATACATATCTCCCAGCAATTGCGGCATGTTGTTTGCGGATGTAAATGCTATACCTTTATCAATAATTAATATCGCGTTCTTTATATCAACGGCCACATCCCTGTAATAATAATATTGCGCTTTGTAAATTTTCGCTACGGTTTCGTTCTGCTTTAATTTGATCGCTTCCTTTAACGCTTCTTCACTCAATTCCAGACCTTGTTTGTCTTTTCCATGTTTTAAATAAACCTTAGCCTCAACTATCTTTGCTTCAAGGGTCTTAATTTTATTATCCTCTTTTTGAGCTAAGTCTTTAGCTTCAAGCGCATATTTTAAAGCTTTTTCTTCGCTCGTTGCGCGATACTCGTTAGACAAGCTTATCAGGATGTCTATTTTTTTTCCACCCTGCGCCGTTTTAAGAAGGGGTATTAAACTATCTATTGCTTTATTTTGTGCGGGGAGTTTTGCATTGAATAGTAACAGGAAAACAGTTACAATTAGTTTATTTTTCATTTATTCATTTTTAAAAATTTCTCCGTTTATAAATACATTTTCAATTTGGTTATTAGAGAACGAATACGGAATAAACCCATAAGAGTTTATTTTTTTAGTGAGAATGATGTTCGCTAACTTTCCACGCGTAATACTTCCAACTTTATTTCCATTATCCATTGCATAAGCTGAATTAATTGTGGAAGCATTAATAACTTCTTCAGGAGTTAATTTATATTGAATACAGCCCAGGCTCATCATAAAATTCATATTACCACTTGGGCTACTCCCGGGATTATAATCGCTCGCAAAAGCAACAGGCAAACCCGCATCAATCATTTTACGAGCCGGTGGCAAAGGCAATCCTAAAAAGAAAGCTGCGCCCGGTAAAACGGTTGCCATAGTTTTGCTTTTTAATAATTCTGCAATATCCGAATCGTTACAATACTCTAAATGATCTACACTAATAGCTCCGCATTTAATGGCAGTTTTAATTCCATCACTATGGCTTAATTGCTCTGCATGTACTTTTCCTGCAAGGCCATGTTTTTTTCCTGCCATTAAAATACGTTCCGTTTCTTCTGCAGTAAAATATCCCTTCTCGCAAAATACATCTATGTAATCGGCTAGTTTTTCTTTTGCAATGGCTGGTAAAATGTCATTTATAATTAATTGAATATATCCTTCTTTATTCTCTTTAAATTCAGGAGGCAAAGCGTGTGCACCCAAAAATGTTGCTTTTACAGGAATGATATTCAGATCTTTTAAACGTTTAATTACACGCAATATTTTTAACTCCGATTCCAGATTTAAACCATAACCACTTTTAATTTCAACAGCACCAGTACCCAAAGCAATAATTTCATTAAAACGAATTAATGATTGTTGAAAAAGTTCTTCTTCGCCTGTATTTCTTAATAAAGCAGCCGAATTTAAGATCCCTCCTCCTCTTTTGGCTATCTCTTCATACGATAGACCATTGATACGATCTACAAATTCCCCTTCGCGGTTGCCAGCATAAACAATATGGGTGTGACTGTCAACATAACAAGGCAAAATTATCCTGTCTGTTGCATCTATTACTTCGAGGCCTTTCCAGTCTGTAATGCCCGGAAAATCATCCATAGAGCCGTAATCGGCAATTAAACCATCTTCTATGGCCAGCCAGGCATTATTGATACATGGCAATAGAGCCATATCTTTGCCACTAACCTTTGCAGGAGCCTCATCGCGCACTTGCACAAGAGTTTTTATATTTTTAATAAGTAACTTCATTACTGTTGTTATTTAACACAATATTAAAAAATATATTCCGTTAATATTTCAAATGCTTAAAAAAGTTTCATTAACAATAATAGTCTTAATTGTTGTAATAAGCAGCCTTAAAGGGCAAAACAAATATACAATAAGTGGCTACATTAGTGAGCAGGGTAGCAAAGAAAATTTACCCGGTGTATATGTGGTAATTCCAAAATTAAAAACAGGTACCAGTACAAATAGTTATGGATTTTATTCGATAACCCTGGCCCAGGATTCCGTTGAAATGATAATTAGCTATGTAGGCTATAAATCAAAAAAAGTTCTTCTTTATCTTAACAAAAATATTTCTTTAAATTTTGAATTAAGTGCAGAGCAATTAGCAGAAGTAGAAATTACTGCGGAGCAAAATTTAAAAGTAAGTGAAGAGGTGCAAATGAGCGCAATCGATATTCCTATTGAACAGATTAAACAAATTCCGGCATTGCTTGGAGAGAAAGATGTTTTAAAAGTAATTCAGCTAATGCCCGGTGTACAAAAAGGCAGTGAAGGAAGCTCGGGTATTTACGTGAGGGGCGGCGGGCCGGATCAGAATTTAATTATTTTAGATGAAGCGCCGGTTTATAATGCAACGCATTTGTTTGGATTCTTTTCTGTTTTTAATGGCGATGCATTAAAAAGTGTAGAACTTATTAAAGGGGGTTTTCCTGCAAGATACGGCGGAAGGCTTTCTTCTGTTATTGACCTGCAAATGAAAGATGGAAATAAAGAAAAGATACATGGTGAAGGAGGTATTGGCATTATCTCTTCCCGTTTAACGCTTGAAGGCCCAATTTTAAAAGATAAATGCTCTTTTTTGGTCTCGGGCAGAAGAACATATATTGATGCATTGATCTATCCGTTCCTACCTGCAAAAAGCAAAGTAGGTTATTATTTTTATGATTTTAACGCAAAACTAAATTATGTTTTCAGCGATAAAGACAAATTATATTTAAGTGGTTATTTTGGAAGAGATAAATTTTATTTGAATTCAAAACAAACAAATTATGAAAGCAGGTCGAATTTAAACTGGGGTAATGCAACAGGCACTTTAAGATGGAACCATTTATTCGGTAGTAGACTATTTTCTAATGCCTCGCTTATATTTACAAACTATAAGCTTGGAATTGGCTCAAGCGATAAATATGGCACTGATTTTTTCACTTTAGATTACCGGTCAACTATCCGCGACCTTGGCTTTAAATACAATTTTGATTTTATGCCTACGCCAAATCATTATATCAGATTTGGAATAAACAGTACCTGGCATTATTTTTTACCGCAAGCTATTGTTATTAAATCTTCCTCATCATCACAAAACAGCAATAATAGGTCGGCAGGAATTAACACGTTTGAAAGTGGTATATATATAGAAGATGATTGGAAAATCACAAATAAGTTAAGAGGAAATTTTGGAGTTAGATTAAGCAGCTTTAATAGTAATGGTGAAAACTTTTTTAATCCCGAGCCGCGTGCATCGTTAAGATACTTATTTAAAAATGATTTTTCTTTAAAGGCTTCTTATGCTATGATGAATCAGTACTTACATCTTTTATCAAACACCGGTATAGGCCTGCCAACCGATCTATGGGTACCTGCAACTAATAGAATAAAGCCTCAGCAATCGCAACAAATAGCATTGGGCGCGGCAAAAGACCTTCCGAAACAAAAATTAACTATCACTATTGAAGGTTATTACAAACAGATGAAAAATGTATTGAACTATAAAGAAGGGGCAAGCTTTTTACAAATTAACGAGAATGAAAATCCTGAAGGAGCAAGCTGGGAGAACAATGTAACTTCAGGGTCAGGGATTAGTTATGGAGCAGAATTCTTTATTCAGAAAAAGGTTGGCAAATTTACAGGTTGGATAGGATATACATTATCATGGACAACATTAAAATTTGATTCATTAAACTTTGGCAAACCTTTTCCTGCCAGGTATGACAGAAGACATGATATTTCTGTAGTTGGTATGTATAAGATAAACGATCATATAAATATTTCAGCCACATGGGTGTATGGCTCAGGTAATGCTATCACGCTTCCTTTAGCTTCGTATGAAGTAACCCAAAATTCTGTTGCAAGTAACCTGCTTCAATATTCCGGACAAAATGTAAGTTATTATGGTGAAAAGAATTCCTTTAGAATGGCGGCCTACCATCGCGCGGATATCGGGATCCAATTTCATAAAAAATTAAAACGCTGTGAGAGAATATTTGAATTGAGTTTTTACAATTTATACAACCAAAAAAACCCATTTTATTATTTTACTCAATATAGTGATGTTAAACAAAAAACGGTATTAATGCAGATCTCTTTATTCCCAATATTACCAAGTGTTTCGTGGACATATAAATTTTAATACATGAAAAAACACATTGCCATACTATTTTTTATGATCACTTTGATTTCATGTGAAAAAGAAGCAAACGTTAAGCTGCCTGAAACTAAATCTATGCCTGTTATTTTTTGCTATATCAGTCCATCAGATACCCTTATTACATTAAAACTTAGCATGTCTCAACCCTTGTTTGAAAGACAAAGCCAGAATATAAGTGAGCCGGTTAAAGATGCAAACGTAACATTATCTTCTGCGCAGGGAAATATTTTTCTTATTTATAACTCAAATAAAAACAGCTATTGCGCTTCAACAAGTACCTACCCTATTATTGCTGGCCAGACATACAAAGTTGGTGTCACATTAAACAATGGAGATTATGCAGAAGCCGAAACAACTGTGCCGGATAAAAACATTCCCATACTTTCTGCTTCTGTGCAAACCGTTACTGCGAATAATTATGAGTATTTACGATTTAAAATTGGCTTTCAGGATGATGCAACTCAAACGAATTATTATAGGGTAGCAATGTCATCTATACAATATTACATGAATAATGATACAATTATTTCGGAAACAGGTGTGAGAAAAACTTATTCAGATGCGAATAAGAATGGCGAATTTTTAGATATAAATTTTGACATGTATGACCAATGGCAAAGCCCTACTACTGTTGGCTACAATATTTATCTTTTAAATACAAATAAAGATTATTACTTATTATATACTTCTTTAAATAATTATCAGGAAGGCAATCCTTTTGCCGAACCATCTCTTATTTATACAAACATTAAAGGTGGCTTAGGTGTTTTCGCTGCCTACACCCTATCAAAATACCGATTAAATAATTGATCAGGCCCTGTTATTTCTTAATTATTTGTTAATTTTGAAATATGGCAGGAAACTCTTTTGGTACCCTTTTTAAACTGAGCACTTTTGGCGAAAGTCATGGCACTGCTATTGGTGGAGTTATTGACGGCTGCCCTGCAGGGTTAAAGATAGATCTTGATCTTGTTCAACAAGAATTAAACCGTCGCAAGCCCGGGCAGTCGCATATTACCACACAACGTAAAGAAGACGATACGGTAGAATTCCTATCAGGCATTTTTGAAGGAGTGACAACGGGTACCCCTATAGGTTTTACAATTAAGAATGAAGATCAAAAATCAAAAGATTATTCGCATTTAAAAGATGCTTACAGACCCTCACACGCCGATCTTACTTATGAAGAGAAATTTGGTCATAGGGATTATAAAGGTGGTGGACGAAGCAGCGCAAGGGAAACAGCCTGTCGTATTGTGGCAGGAGCCATCGCTAAACAAATTTTAAATAAACAACATATCTCAATTAGCGCTTTTGTAAAACAGGTTGGCGAAATTAAACTTGATAAAACATTTGATCAATTAGACCTTTCTAAAACAGAAGATAGTATTGTAAGATGTCCTGATAAAGGTACTTCTGAGAAAATGATAACTTTTATTGAAGAAATTAAAAAACAGGGTGATACCATTGGCGGTGTAATACAATGTGTAATACAAAACACGCCAATTGGTTTGGGCGAACCTGTATTTGATAAATTGCATGCTGTTTTAGGGCATGCCATGCTAAGCATTAATGCTGTAAAAGGATTTGAAATAGGCAGCGGTTTTGATAGTATATATTTTAAAGGCTCTGAATTAAATGATGTTTTTGTTGCCTCCGAAAATAAGAACGAGAAACCAAAAACAAAGACCAATAATAGTGGCGGCATACAAGGAGGAATTAGTAACGGTATGCCAATTTATTTTAATGTAGCTTTTAAACCGGTTGCTACTTTAATGCAAAAACAAAGCTCTGTAAACAAACAGGGCGAAGAAATTATTTTAGAAGGTAAAGGTCGCCACGACCCTTGCGTATTGCCACGCGCAGTGCCTATTGTAGAAAGTATGGCTGCTTTGGTGTTTGTTGATTTTTTGTTGTTGGCGAGATGTAATAGACTATAAAATTCTGATGCTCTCTAAAATTTAGGGCAGGAAATAAGGATCTGTCTTTTTTTCTTTTTCTTTTTTGTGTTACAGAATTGATATGACATACTAACTTCATGCGTTCCATTAGAACTTACATTCGTTAATTTTGAAACAGTTATGTCATAAGAGTAACCAACATTAAATTTATCGGTAGACAATCCCACTAAAATAATTACGGCGTCATTATTTCTATACCAGGAATAAGGCTTCCTTAAAGGAATACCGCGATACCAGGTTCCTACAACAAAATAATTCCTCGAATAATAAAAACCAATATCTAACTGGTTAAATTTTTGTTGCTTTTTAAAATTTGCAACAACGCTTATGGAGTTTTTTTCCGCGCCTTTTTTGTTTGATTCCGAATCATCTCCTTCCAGCAAAAATTTATGCCCACCATGAACTTTAATTTCTCCGGGAAGTTTACTGCTCTCTTCAAGTAACGATTGGTTTGGTTGGTTAATATGATTAATAGAAAAGCCTCCCCATGAAGTTGAAGAATAAAATAACATACCAACACTGGCATCAAAGTAAGTAGTGCGTACTGCAGAAATATCTTCTACTGAATTTGCTGCCCCACCACGGGCTATTTGATCACCAAAAACAAGTGCGCTATAATCAATGCTACGCTGAACGCCACCTGCTGAAAAGCCTGCACGCGCAGCGAATTTTCTATTGATCTGTAATTGATAAGCGTAAAGTGCCCTAAACTCAGTAGTTTTCAAATTACCAGAACCTGCCTTATCACTCACGAGCTGTATTCCCAATCCACTATTTATACTTTTAACAAAATGATCATAGGTTACCTGATACGTAGTAAAGGTACCGGGGATTGCCGCCCATTGATTACGATAATTGGCGCTTAGCCTAGAACAAGCATTTGCCCCGGTAAACGCTGGGTTCAAATAAGTTTGTGCAGCGTAAAATTGTGAAAACTGATAATGCTGCGCCGATACATTTATAGAAATGAGAGAGAAGCAAATAAATAAATATATCTTCGAAAACCACATTATCTGATTCTTTTATTTAATTCAAAACTCATTTCTTTATCATTCTCGGTAAATATCATATTTTTAACCAAAGGCTCTATACTTCCTCCTTCAATGATCACCTTATACATTTTATCTTTTGTTGTTACCAACACCATCGACATATAATTTTTATTAGGCCGGTATTTTCCCTCCAGCTTACCGCTTTCAACATCATAAATTGTAAGCTGAAGATCTTTTAATTCTGATTTATCCATGGTGGAAACAAATTTGCAATAGGTAACCAACTGGGTTGTTTCATTAAAATTCATGGAATAAATATCTGCATCACCATAACCACCTTCCCTTCTTGATGTAAATAATGCAGATTGCTGATCTTTCAGTTTTATAAAATAAATATCGTCGTTTGTTGAATTTATGGGCATGCCCAAATTTTCAACCTCACCCCATTTAGATGTTTGAAGATCATAGTTTGCTTTAAAAATATCATACTCACCAATCGAATTATGCCCTTTTGAACTAAAATACAAGATCTTTTCTTCATCCAGAAAAGGCGAATCCTCATCTTCTGCAGTATTAATGATTGGTCCAAGATTAGAAGGTAAACTAAATTTACCGTTCATAAATTTGCGAACCTTGTAAAGATCTTTACCTCCAAAGCCACCGGGGCGATTACTGGAGAAAATTATTTCATCACCATCCGTAGAAAAACAAGCGCTTGCTTCTAAAAATTCAGAATTTATTTCAGGTCCCATTATTTGTGGATCGCCCCATTTGGTTCCATCATAATTGCATAAATAAAAATCACCACCAGTTTGTTTAACATCTGTTCTATAAACGATCAATTCGCTCCCCGACGAAGAAATCGCTACACAAGCATCGTGATTTGATGTATTTATATTATCACTTAATGATACAGGTTTACTCCAACCCGATCCATCTTTATTTGATATATATATATCTTCATAAAACCTGTCATAAGGATCTTTAAGACCGCCTTTACTATCGGCACGCCGTGAGGTAAAGATCAAACTTTCTTTTAGATCCCACATTAAAGGCACATATTCAGGATATTTAGAGTTGATCTTTTCTCCTAAATTCTTGATAATAAAATTATTCTTTCTGCCTTCTTCTTTAATTGCCGATTCACAAACTTTTATCAAGGTACTCACATCAGCATTATCAATAGTTCCTTCGGTGTTTATAGATTTGAAATAATAAAATTCTTCAATTGCCCTTCTGCTTTGGCCGCCGAGTTGGTAAATTTTTCCTAAATAGAAGTGCGACTCGGGAACTTTTGATTTAGAGGTTTCAAAATATTTCAAGCTTGCGGTATCCGTTTTATCTATACTAAATAAAGATACGCCGGCTTTAAAATTTATCTCTGAGTTGGCTGGATCCTTCTGCAATATTTTTGAATAAATAGTAAAAGCAGTTAAAAAATCTGCCTTCTCATATGCAAGGTCGGCTTGCTTAAGTTCTTTTTTTGAACTGGCAGTTTGCTGCGAATACGCAAACACCAACAAAAACATTGAAAATGATATAGTATATAAAAATCTCAAAATTATTATCTTAATAAAGTAACATTACCTGTTTTATTGTAAACCCTTCCATCAAAAAATTTCACGTTAGCCTTCCATACATAAGCATCCTGCTGACAAAGTTTTCCGTTAAAATAACCATCCCATCCAATATTTAGATCGTGTGATTCGAAAATTAATTCTCCCCATCGGTTAAAGATGATCAATTTATATTCTACAACACCCGAAGTATAAGGAAAAAAGACATCATTACTCAGATCTGCGGGGTTATAACTTCCGCCATTTGAGCCATTAGCATTTGGTGTAAATACATTTGGAAATTGTATATCCGCTACTACTTTAATGTCTTTTTCAATTGTATCCCTGCAATTATATTGGTTTGTAGCAACTAAACTTACGATATAAAATCCAACGGTTTGATAATTATATATTGGACTCGTTTGATTTGTGAAGCCGCCATCACCAAAACTCCAATAATATGCATTAGCACCGGTACTTAAATTTGTAAATTGAATTGGATCGTTTGGAATGTTTGCAGTATAAGTTGAAGCTGAAAAATCAGCAATTGGAGCAGGGTTTATCTCCACTTTAATAGTAGCACTTTTACTTCCGCAGGGTCCGTTATTAGTTGAAGAAACTGTTAAGTTTACAAATCCGGTAGCAACGTCCGCTGGGCTTATTATATAATTAACGGTATTAAATCCGCTTACAGATACAAAGGTGCCTGTTCCGCTCGTAGTCCAGGCATACTGACCACTGCCACCGCTCAAAGCAGCAGTAATTTTTACCGGATTTTGATATGCACAAATCGTAGTATCATTAGCTAAATTTATTGTACTTTCTTTCAGGATAGTAAGTTTAGACGTATCACTTACCGCAGGACAGACCTCGTTATTTGTTGAAGTTAAAATAAATAAAACAGAACCATTATTAATATCGTTTGAAGAAACATTATAAGAGCCGTTTAATGCTGAATTATTTGGCGAGATGTTTCCACTTCCATTGGTTGACCAAACACCAGTACTACTACCTACTGAAACTGATCCATTTAAGTTTGAAACTAAAGAAGTTGAACAAATGGTTTGATCAGACCCGGCATTAACAATTGCAGGTTTTTTGATCTTTATCAATACAGTATCTTTAACTAAAGGGCAAGGTGCATTATTACTTGATGTAAGTGTAAATGTTACTGAACCATTACTGGCATCGCTGGCGGTGAAAAAATAATTTGGATTTAAAACTGTATTAGATGGTGTGTATGTTCCGCCGCCCGATGATGCCCAAGTGCCCGTGTTTGAATTACTACTAACACTACCATTTAAACTTATTGATGGTGTAGTGGAACAAATAAATTGGTTTTGACCTGCATTAACAACAGCCAATGGTGTAATAAAAACTAACATAGTATCTGTTACAACAGGGCACGGACCGTTATTAGTAGAGCTTAAGGTATAGGCTATTGTTCCTAAAGCAAGATCAGAAATAGTTACAAAATATGTATTGTTTAGAAATGTATTACCTGGTGTAAATGCACCGTTTCCGTTTGTACTCCACACGCCACTGTTTGTTACACCACTTATTGTGCTTGTTAAAGCCACTGTCGTTGTGTTTGAGCAAATATGGCCGTTTGGTCCGGCGTTTACGGTTGCAAGTTGTTTTATAGCAACGATAACGGTATCAGAGACAGCAAAACAATTTCCGTTATTTGTAGAAACAAGTGTTAATGTAACAGAGCCTGCTGTAACATCTGCCGCACTTGGCGTATAACCTGGATTTAATACATTTGGCGAAGGAGAAAAAATACCACTGCCCGAGGAAGACCAACTACCACTGGTTGTAGCAGCAGATACGCTGCCATTTAATGAAAAAGAGCTTGAGCTGCATATTGAACCTCCGGTACCCGCATTTACAATAGGTGAAGGTGTAATTGAAACAACAACCGTACTCGTTGCTGGCGGACAAACTCCATTACCTGAAGATGTAAGAATTATATTTACAAAACCCGCAGATATGTCGGCAGGGTCAGGAGCATAGGTCGTATTTAAGTTTGTTGTAGATGTGAATATCCCATTGCCACTTGTACTCCATTGACCCGTTGACGAAAACCCACTAACGGTGCCTGAAAGAGCCACCAGATTATTATTTGCACATACGGTAGCATTTGATCCGGCATTTGCTAGTGGAATATTTTGAAAGCTAACAATGACCGTGTCCTGATCTGGTGGACACCCGGAGTTACCGCTTGTAGTTAAATATAATTGTACAAACCCGATCGCAAGTTCTGCCGGAGTTGGAATATAATTTGTGCTTACTGAATTTGAAACCGGGCTAAATGTGCCGGTACCTCCACTCCATGTGCCACCTGTTGCATTTGTTACAGTACCACTAAGAGCAACAGTAGGGCTATTTTTGCATATAGAAAAATTTGGTCCTGCATTTGCGACGATCGGAAGTGTATATTGATTAACAATAGCTGTTGCCGTAGTTGGGGGGCAGCCAGTATTATCACTAACCTGAACTGTATATGTTCCTGGACCAACAGTTACAACGGTTGTGGTATTGCCGACCGGGACCCATGAATATGTATAGGGTGGTAATCCACCTGAAGCCGTTACGGTTAATACAGCATTAGTACTTCCAAAACAAATAGTTGATAGTGTTGGGTTTATTGTTGCCAGCAGATCACTATAAAAGTAAACACGCACTGTATCCTGATAATAACTTGCCTGGCAGGGTGATTGTGCAAACCCACCAACAAGGTAATCAACAAATGCTGGCGGCGTACCTGTAGGTGTAACAGTAACCGTGGCGCAACCCGCAGTACAACTTAAATAAGAATTGTAAGTGCCTGGTGGGCCTGGGTTAATTGAATTCCACGTAATTGTTGGAACCGAAAACCCGGAGACCGATAATGTTTGTGTACATCCATCTCTCACTAAAATAGAATCGGGAACTACCGGAGCAGGAATAGCAGTGATCTGGTAGGAGTTATTATTATTACCCGGTTTACAAAATGTGAGAATGTGCGGACCCGCGCCGCTTAAACAAATGGGCGTACCAACAGTTATAGGGGGGCCGCAATTAATGCTATAAAATAAGGCTCCCGGAGGAACAGCACCGGAAGCAATACTAAAATTTATACCAATAGAACTCGGATGAAGAAATATTGTGAATTTTATACACTGATCACTTCCAGTCCAACCGCAACAAGTATCGTTTCGTGGTACAGAGGGACTTACCCAGGTTCCATTGGGAGTTGCCGTTAAATTAGCCGTAAAACTTGGCGTACTTGGATCGCATTGAGAATACAATGCTTCGGAATAAAAAACAAAACTTAATATAAAATATATGATAGTTTTTTTAAACATAAATAACCCTTTGGTTAATTTCAAAATATCTTTCAACTATTTTTTTATGCAGATAACATTTCGTCAAATTATATATGTTATACTTTATTTTTGTAAAAAAGTTTAGTTTTAATTTAAACTTTATAAATTAAAATTACCTACATTGGTTGTTGTACCAACTGTAACAATTACATTATTTATTGTAATAGGATTATATGGTGAAACCGGAGTTATGGTAAGGCTATATGTTCCGGCAGGTAATCCGGCAACAATAAACTCGCCATTTGCATTTATATTCACAATAGAAGAATATGAATTTGAACCTGACGTAGCGATGACTGTAGCAAATACACCTGATGGAATTATTTTACCTTTTATTGATCCGCTTAAAGCTGTTTCAATTGTTCTAATTACAGGTTTTAATGAGTAGTTTCCATTTCCTTCATCCACAATAGACATATTTGCATCGAAATCTAGTAAAACATAATAAGCAACACCAGCTTGAAGATCTTGATGAACCTGAAGTTTTAAACCGGACTGTTGAGCGCTTGGCGTTTGCAAAGGGTGGGAAACATTGTTTACCACAACCGAATTATTTGATCCAAGTATTAATCTTATCTGTTGAACTTTATCGATCGTTAATGATCCGGTTGCAATTAATGTATCAACACCATTTGAAAAATCAAGAAGATTATAAATACCAGGATTTACATTTAGCATCACTGAATTTCCGTTTCCAGTTATTTCAACTCCCTGAATATCTACGTAAACTGCATTATACAATGCAGGAGCATCTGTCATAAGAACGTAATATGGTGTTGGTTCCCTTTGAGGCTCAGCAACTGTCTTTTCTTTTTTGCCTGAAGCTATTGACAATCCAAGGGTGATTCTAAATAGCATTTTT
>JAUXSA010000107.1 GCA_030681615.1 Bacteroidota bacterium | reverse complement strand
TGATCTAAACGCAAACCAGCGTTAAATTTTATTCTTTTAAAAATAGTGGCGTCATAAATTACATAAGCAGAAGATAAAATATTAATAGTATTTACTTTGCGGCTATAAATCAATGCTGCCGTATCGGTAATTGGAATATCTGTTGTTTTATAAAACTCAGTAATGTTTGATCGTTCATCTTCAACACTACATTCAATACCGGTTTTGAATTTTGTATCAGGTTTTGGATAAAAAGTAAGGTCCTCACGCAACGTATAACTGTTGTAGTTGATATGACGAAAACCATATTTCTCAGGATCGATATTTAAACGCCAGCCCGAATGTAAGAAAGAGGTCTTGCTATAACTTTTATCTGAAATAACACTTTGTACCTGGAAATTTTGCGCGTTGATCTTGCTTAACGCATTTGCTTTTGGAAGGATCTTTTGAAAGCTGGTATCGGTATAATCATTAACATTTAATGTGGTAAAATTTATTTTTGTTTTTTCGTTTACTGTATAGGTAATTTTAGAAGTAAGGTCAGCCCTTTTTTCAATTGGCGATAAGAGACTTAGAATAGATCTTAGGCCAACAATAAATGCGATCTTGTCTTTTTTAATTGGCCCCTGGAAAAGATAGGAAGGATTGGAAGTATTAAGATCAACATTGCCGCTAAAACGCTCGGCATCGCCACTCTTTGTTGTTAAATTAAAAACAGATGACATGGCATTGCCATAATTAGCGGCATACCCACCGGTCAATACTTCAGCCTTGTCTAACATTTCGGGATTAAAAACAGATTGCCCGCTAAAGTGAAAAGGAAAAGGCAATTTTATATTGTCAATTAAAAAAAGATTTTCAGATGACTCGCCGCCCCTCACATGAATTTCTGAGGAACCGTAAAGATCGGTTTTGGTTAACACTCCGGGCAAAGCTGTAAGCGATTTCATTGGATCGTTAGAGATGCCTTTAACAGCATCTATTTGCGCATGTTTTATCTCCATTTCGCTCACAGAAACTTTCTCGATGATCTTATCTGATGTAACAATTGTTTCAGAAAGAATAATAGCTTGCTGACGAAGTTCTAATGAAACAGCAACCGGCTTATCGGTTATTTCGATAAACTGTTCGCTTACTTTATAACCAAAAGCATTTACAACCAATGTGTAATTTCCCTGTGGGATATGATCTAAATAAAATCTCCCTTTAAAATCAGTATAAGCATTAAATGTTTCTCCTTTTAAATAAACGGTAGCAAACTCGATCCCACTTTTACTGGCAGAATCCTTAATGGATCCTGAAACTTTAAAAGTTAATTTCTTTCCGGGCGCCAGGGCTATCTGGTTTCCTATTAATTCCCATTTTATTTTTAGAGGATCGAAAACTTTATTAAGTACATCCTTTAAAGAAATATCCGAAAAATTAAAACTTACTTTTTGTTTAAGATCGATGGTATTGCCGTAGGAAAAACGAGTGCCGCTTTGGGCGGTGAGTTGGTTTAAGACTTCTTCTAAAGTAATATTGTTTGCAGAGAGTGTGATCTTTTTAACCAATAAACTATCCTGAGCTAAAACAACAACATTGCATAGCACCAAAAAAACAAAGGCAGCAAAAAGCTTCATATAAAAATTAACAACCCTGACCTGTAATTTCTACATTTTTTTGGTTAACTACAGCTTTAATATTCAGTGTTTTTTCCAATACTTTTAACACGTCAGGTAGTTTTGGGTCTTCGAAATAACCTGTGAAGGTGCAATTCAAGATATTTTTATCTTTTACAAGAATGTTAACAGCAAAATATTTTTTGAGGGTAATACAAACATCTGTAAAATTTGTATTGGTAAACTCCAGTTTTTTGGTTTTCCAGGCAAGGAAATTAGAATTTACATTGTTTGATCTAAAAAGTTGGTGGTCGTTTTTATTTAAAGTACCCACTTCGTCTTTAACTAAAAGTACCGAACCACCATTTTTATCTGTAAACGCTACTTTACCTGTAACAACAGTTACTGTAGCCTCATTATCTTTTTCGTAAGCCAATATATTAAAGGAAGTGCCTAACACTTTTACATCAAAATTCTTATTGTCGATTATAAATGGTTTTTGCGCATTTTTAGTTACTTCAAAAAAAGCTTCACCTTCTAATTCAACTTTACGTTGGTTAGCTGCAAATTCTTTTGGGTAAGAAAGTTTACTATTCTCATTTAAAATAACAACAGAACTATCTGGCAATACGATCGTTCTTTCTTCGGTAGTAGTTTGAACATATATTAATTCTGGCTTATTACCTGTTTTTAAAACTAACCAGGTAGCAAATAAACCAACTATCAATATAGCGGCAGCTCTTAGTATCCAGGTATTATAAGCCGGGGCTTTGCGGGTTATTGGAATGATCTTACCTTCTTCTTTTATTTTCTGCTGGATAGAATTCCAGGCTTTTGCTTTATCAATTTTAATAGGTGTGTTTAACTTACCTGATGTTTCCCAGGTGGTTTTGATCTCCTCCAGTAAAACAGCATTTGCATTATCAGTGTTTAGCCACTGCTCCACAGTATGCCTCTCCTCTTGCGTGGCTTCACCTTTAATGTACTTTGCTATGAGTTCCCAATCCTGCATATTATATCTAAAACTAAATTACCAATTCGTTGATGTAGTTTGATAATGTGTCCTTTTACATTTCTCATTTCTACTATATGTCGTTCTAAAACCCATTTACCCTATCCTATTTAAAATAACCATGTAATAACCAAAATACAATTGTGCTGGCACTTGTCTTTAAAAAGGGCTTTAAATGCTCGTGCATTAGCTTCAAAGCCTTGCCCATATTGCTTTCAACCGTTTTTATTGATATATCCAACTGCTCTGCAATTTCGCGGTTCTTTAACCCACTGAACCTGCTTAACTGGAAGATCATGCGCATGTTCTCCGACATTTTATCCATACCAACATTTATGGCCTCGGTCAATTCCTTCTCTTCAATACCTGTTTCAACATCGTTATGCGATTGAGGATATACTGCCTTTAATTCATCTGAAGCTTTTTGAGCATTCTTTTGTTTTCGTAAATGATCCAGGGCCCTGAAAACAACGGCTTTGTATAAATAAGCTTTAAAAGTAGTGTTAACCACCAGTTCGTAACGCCTTGTCCACATCTTTACAAATACATCCTGCACAACATCTTCAGCCACATCTGCATCTTTTACAACGGGCATAACAATGCGGCACAATTCTTCGTAATAAAGATTGAACAGTTCATTAAACTCAGCTTCGGTGCAGATCTTTTGTGACATGGTATTACAAACATACAAAAAACGATTAAAAAATGTATATTTAATCAATCGCCCTGGTAAACCACTTTATGAAAAAATATTTTATATTGTTGTTCCGTTAAAAAATTAAGAAACAGGGATTATTCGTTTATTATATCATCACAATCTTTTTTCGCCAGATCATCTATCATTGTTGTTAGTTCTTTTGTGAAAGTATCTAATGACAATGCAGATTGTTTTATGTAGAGCATGATCTGGTTTAATTCTTCCTTACCATTTGTGGTAAGATCTATTAAATTAGAAAGTCCTAAAATATTTACAACCGGCTGCCGTACTTTATGTGAAATAACAAACATCATTTCCTCCAAACAACGAATATGTTCTTTTAGCTGCGCTTCTGTTTTTTTTAATTCGTCATTTGCGATAATTAATTCGGCGGCTCTTTTTTCCTTTTCAACATTTTGAAATGCCAGTTCTTTATTAGCAACAATAAGCTCGGCCGCTCGTTTTTCTTTTTCTTTATTCTGAAGAACAAGTTCTTCGTTGGCAATTAATAATTCAT
>JAUXSA010000105.1 GCA_030681615.1 Bacteroidota bacterium | reverse complement strand
TGGATATAAAATACCCAAACTCAAATTTGCCAATGATCTGGAGTCAGCTATAATAAAAGAAATTGTGATCCTTTGCGGTGGACAGCCATCCAAAATGAGTCATTTATTTAGTGATGCATAAGGTTTCGAACACTAATGATTACAAATCCGCGCCAACGTTGTCACGAAGTGACGAGGATTTTCTGAACTCCATTTTGCTTCGCAAAACCCAAAAAAGGTTAATATCGCCTTATTAACAAGTCATTAACGCGATTTATTGTCACCTTTTTCAATCTTTGCATTATACCCCAAAACCCAGGCATGAAAAAAAGAATATCCCTACTTTTTTTCTTATTTATTATCTCTTTTACCAAAGCCCAAAACATAAGGCTTTGGGGGAACATCAATGATACAACTTCTAAGAACACTTTACCCAATGCCCTTTTAATGGCTGTAAAGTTTAAAGATTCAACGCTTGTAAATTTTACACGCACCAATAAAGAAGGTTTATTCAAACCCATTAAAATTCCACTGGATACTTATATCGTTATTATCTCGCATCCAAATTTCAGTGATAAAACATATTTGCTGGTTCCTAATAAAACAGATACGGCTTTTAATTTTAAGAATATTGTACTTCCACCCCGCTCGGTGGTATTAAATGAAGTGGAAGTTTTTGCCTATCGCGAAAAAAGTTATTACAAAGGCGATACTTTAATTTTTACAGCCGATTCGTTTAAAACACAAGCTAACGCTACCGTTGAAGACCTTTTAAAAAAATTACCCGGAGTTAAAGTAGATGCGAACGGAAAAATTACCATCCAGGGTAAACAGGTTGATCAGGTATTGGTAGATGGTGACGAGTTTTTTGGCAGCGACCCAACCATTGCCACCCGCAACTTAAACGCTAACACCGTTGACAATGTTCAGGTGTATGAAAAGAAAAGTGAAGACCCCGATGCTCAGCAAGAAACTGTTAAGGTGGTAAACCTTAAATTAAAAGATGATTCAAAAAAAGGTTATTTCGGAAAAATTACTGGCGCAAGTGATCTTAATAAATTTTACGAAAATGATGTGTTGATCAATAAATTTAAAAAGCAACAAAAAATGTCTTTATTTGGCCTGTTTGCCAATACGCCCAAACAAGCATTTGGATGGGAGGATGAGAATAAATTTGGTTTAAGTAATGAAAGCCAAAACAATTATGATCCCGAGACCAATTCATGGACCTCAAATAGTAATGGCACCGGAGTACCTCAAACATTAAAATCAGGTTTCTATTTTAATGATAAGTATGGAAAAAACACAAAAATAAATACCGATTACACGTTTAATCAAAACCAACTTACAAGCGGCAGCGAAACCAACACCCAATTTTTTTTACAAGATACGAGTTACTCAAATCAACAAATACGTAGTAACAACTCTAAAAACCAAATTCATAAATTTAATTTTAGATTAACCCAAAAGTTAGATTCTTTAACCGAGTTAACCGTGAAACCAAAGTTGTATTATACCGTTGGCGATAATACAAATTCGCAAACCGATAAATTCATTAGCCAGAATAACGAATTAACACGCCAAACAACAATCGTCAACTCTAACCATTCTGAAACAACCGATGCGAACATTCTATTTAAACTGAATAGAAATTTTATGAAAAAAGATAGAAATATCACCATTAACTATCAACCATTTTATTACGATTCAAGATCAAACGCCAACCTAAATACAACTTTTAATTATTATCAAAACCAGTTACCCGATTCTACGTTACTTCAAAAACGAACCCAAACGAATCATAAAGAAGAACACGCTGCTTCTATAGTATATACAGAACCTCTTACAAAAAAATTTAAAACCGAAATAACTTATAGCTATAACTATAATAAAAACAATAATAACAGAACTACTCTAGATTTTAACGGACAAGGTTATGATAACATCAACCTTACTCAAAGCAATGATTTTAAAAATTTTCGATTGACAAATAAGTTAAGTACTAAATTAGTTTACGAAGTAAAAAAATACCGAATTGGAGTGCAGGCAGCATACAGAAGTATATATCAGGAAAACATTAACGTCACCAAAGGACAAAAATTAAGTCAAACCTTTACCAATATTTTACCGGCTGCTACGTTTAATTATCGCATCAGTCAAAGCTCCAATTTAAGCGTTATCTATCTTTCCAATGCGCAACCGCCGGATCTGCAGCAAATGCAACCTGTAGTTGATAATACCGACCCAAACCGAATTACTATTGGTAACCCAAACATAAAACCCCAATTTAATCATAACGTAAATGTTAACTATTACACCTACAAAGGTATAAGCGACAGACATTTTTATTCAGGTGCAAATTATAACATCGTATCAAATGAAATAAACGAAACCACCACCTTTGATGACCAGGGAAAATCAATAACTACTCCTATAAATATTAATGGAAATTATTATACAAGCCTGTGGTGTGGCGGCGCAACACCTGTTTTTAATCGTTTTTTTAAAATAAATACAAATATGAGCGCTAGCTTTAACAATAATATTTCCTACGTAAATGATCAAAAAAATATAACTCAGGTGTTTGATGTATCGCCAAACTTTGGTGTTGAAAAACAGACAGAGATCATAGACATTACATTAGTAGCAAATTACAGTTACAATGTTCCAAAACAAACAATTGCCTCTTCGCTTAAATCATATTACACTTACGGTTTTGACGGAAACATTACCGTTAAGCTGCCAAAAAAATTTAAAATAAACACCACGGGTAACTATGTAAATAATGGCAACAGAGCCGTTGGCTACAACCTTAATTATTTTATTTTAAATGCAGCATTAAGTAAAACATTTTTAAAGAACGAAAATTTAATTGTTTCTGCTGAAGCAAATGACATTTTAAACCAAAACATTAGCAACCAACGTGAGGTTGTTACTAATAAGATCATTGATACTAAAACACAGATCATTCGTCGTTATTTTTTAGCGAGAGTTATTTTTAAATTTAATAGTGTAAAGAAAAAGGAGGACGAAGAAGATGACTATTAAAAAAATATTACTGGTATTGGTTTTAATCTTTACTTTTATTTCAGTAAATGCGCAGATCAGCTCGGCAAAAATAACTTTTGAACGTAAAACCAATCTTTACAAAAAGCTTAAAGGCAATGTAGAAAATTGGCTTAAAGAAGAAGACAAAATAAAAATAGATTATTTTGAATTGTTTGTTACCGATACCATATCCATCTTTAAACCACAAGAAAGCGAGCTGAAAGAAAATTTAAGCTGGGCCACGTCTAAAAACACGGTATTACAAAACTACAATTCACATACGCGTTATTTAATAAAAACTATTTGGGGCGAAGAATTACATTTAACCGACAGTTTATTTAAACGCCAATGGCAAATAACAGAGAGCAGCCGTAAAATTGCGGGCTACGCCTGCAGGAAAGCTGTGTGGCAGGCTAACGACAGCACCCGCATTTATGCCTGGTTCAGTTATGACATTACACCATCAACCGGCCCTGAGAGTTTTAATGGTTTGCCCGGCACCATTTTAGGCTTAGCTACCGAAGATGGTGGTGTTGTTTATTTTGCAAAAAAAGTAGAAGTAATTAATCCTGTACCGGCTACTTTTGTGTTACCAAAAAAGAAAAAGATCTACACCATCCCCGAACTAAAAGCCCAGATGGAAAAACAATACGGCAAAGAAAAATGGTTTAAGAGCATGATCAATGAACAGTTTGGGATTTGGTAGCGGTAATAAACGCAAGGATTATAAATCGACGAGAACAGGATTATTTATAATTTCATTATCGTAAATGTTGGTAGAACTTCGCCGTTTGAAATATCTAGAATTAAATAAAAACCTGAAATATCCCATGTTCGACCTTTCCATTTTCCTTCATTGATTTCTTTATTTTCATCTTCATTATAATATCCCTTATTAAGCAAGTCTTTCCCCAAAACTCTTGTAATTTTATCTACTAATAATTTTATTTCAGAAAAGTAAATAAAATCAGAGTAATTTTCAATTGACTTTTTAAATGTGGCTAGCTCAAATTTTTCCTTACTATTAATAATCATTATTGTATTAAAATAATTAAGTAGTTTTTTCTTCAATGGACCCGCCATAAATTCCTTTCTAGATTCAATGCTACAAAAATTATGTTCAACATCCTTCACTTCACAATGACAATAAATTAAGTCCAAGAAACCATTCACATTTTTAATTTCAAAATCATATTCTTCTGTCTCTAATAAGAATTCGTTAACTTTACAGACTATGGTTGAAACCTTTTCCTTTTCATAGACAGCTTTTGCTTTTAAATATGTTTTATCATCTTCGGTAATAAAATAAAAGCAATAAGCGGCCATAAAAGAATGAATAACAACAATATCGTAATTATAATAACCCTAATTTAAATAGACGGTTATATATCAAACGACTTCTAGGACTGAAAGCGCATTAATAAACCTGTCCCAATTTGTTAGTTCACTGTTGTTTGTCTGATTCATCAGACTTGATTCAATAATACTAGATACCGTAATACCATACTTGTTTGACATGGTTTTATCCAATGACGGAAATACATCCTCTCTTATTCCAGAAATGTGCGTTCCTAAATCTAAGGCTTTTGAAGCATTTTTATTAATTGATTTATACTTCTCAGGATCACTTTGCATTTCTTCGTAAAAATTCATCATATGAGTCATTGCCTCACCCAACGTTTTACCGGAACCGAACATTTGCAATATTGAAGGGTCATCAATACCTAAAGCTTTAAAATCCAATGGGGAATTAATTAATTGATTAATTTTTTGCTTCCACTCAATACTCATTGGATCTGAGTTGCCATCAAAGGCTCCTAAAAGTGATTTAACAAGGTCATATGTTTCTACTGGCTCATTTACTAATTCTTCAAACCATAAAAAAGGGTCTTTATGGCCTGCTTTTATGTATGGCCTTTCTAGTGTGGAAATAAAGCAGTGGTTTCCTGTTAACTCTGATATAAATGATAAGTCTTCACTAGTTCTTTGTTTCGTTAACGCATCATTTTCATCATATCCACTTTTAAGATCAGCAATATGAGCTCCAGAGTAAATTATTGTGATGTTCGATTTAATCTGTTTTAACTTTGCCCCTAAAAGCTGAAATTTTTTATCTCTTTGACCTCTTATTCCACTTAAAACATTATTATCAATATATAATCGTATCATTTTTATACCTCTTTTTATCCCCCTTCAATTCATTTCATTAATTCCATACCCGCCTTCAAACTCTGATCAATAATTTTATTGTTTATCAATCTAAATTTTCAAAAACAGAAAGATAAAACTCTTTAAAAAAAGGCTTCAATCTTTGAATATGAATCTTATTTTGTTCATAATCACTAATTGAATGTTTGCTATTAACTTCGATATCATAGAGAGCCCAATTAAAGCCTATCGAATGGTCGAATTTAATTACATCAGAATAAATGAAAGCATTATTGTAATCTGATTTAACTGTAACACCTTTAAATTTGTTCTCTAGTCTCTGAAACTCTTTTAAATTTTCTATAACTCTCCAAACAAAATATAAATTTACATTATCTGTTTCTGGACATTCACTGTTCTCAAAACATTGTTTGTAGGTGTATCTAATATGTTTGTTATAAGTAATCTGATTAAAACTCCTATTTTCTTTACTATAGGTTTTTATCCAACTTATTATTCCCAGTGTTCCACCAATAGCGCCAATTATTCCTCCAATTATAGCAACTGTATTTTTTGTATCCATTTTATTAAAGGTACTAAAAATGGAGGTTTCTATTCTAACTTATTTCTACACTATTGTAGAAGAACTTCCTCAAAAGTTAAATTCTTGTTAATTGTATATCAATTAGTTACAAATAAAGTTTGGAAAGTAAAAAAATTAGTTAAATTTGTAACTTAACTTATAAGTGAAGCGTAAAATAGTCATAGAATTGATTGAGGAGTGCGATAAGGTAAACTATTACGCAATCAGGTTTAAGGATGAAACTATAAATCAATTTGACAAGTTCTATGACAAATTTGAGAATGATCCTTTTTATACAAAAGATTTTGACGTAATAGTTACCTGGCTAAATAAAATTGGAGAAGACGGCGCTGACGCCGCTTTTTTCAGAAGTGAAGGCGGTAGCTTAAAAGGTTTGCCTGTTGACACAAGTAAACTGCGGCTTTATTGTTTTCGGGTTAATGAATGTATAGTAGTGCTTGGCAATGGCGGACACAAGAAAAGCAGAACTTACCAAGAGGATCCGGAATTACATAAACACGTACAAGATTTAAATGAAGCTGGCAGACAACTTTGGAATAGATTTAACAATACGACAAGCGCAAGCATTTATAATTGCACACTAATAGGGAATCTTGAATTTGAAATAGAAACAGACAATTTAAATGATGAAAAAAAATAGAATAAAAGACAGGGCTAAAAAAGTACCCGAGGATGTTAAGCAAATGGTCATTAAGTCAATGGCTACTGCGAGATATATTAATGGCATATTGGAGAAACAAGGCAAATCCCAAAAAGACTTGGCTCTTTCTTTAGGAAAAAAAGAATCGGAAATAAGTAAATGGTTGCGTGGTAGTCATAATTTTACCTTTAAGACAATCTGCAAAATTGAAGTTGCCTTGGGTGAGCAGATATTCCTTCTCCCTACGCAAGCCATTCAAAATATTTATTTTCTAAAACAAACATCTCAATCAGAGGAAACTATTTGTTTATCGTCTTCTGAAGAACTTGGCTACACTTCATTTAACAACGATAAGAATTTTAAAGCGTGTTTAAATGTTAGGATTATGGATGAAACAATGGCTAATGTAACAAAATTAACTTTAAATTAATTATGACTGCAGAAAAAATTGACCAAAAAATTAATGTATCGATGAGAATCGTAGATTTTATCATTAATGAATTTTTTGTGTCTGATAATATTCCCCATAAAATTGTGAAAGCAATTGATAAAGGAAAAGTTCAATACCAATTTGACGTTGGCTTAAATGCCGATTCAATGAAAAAAGAAATTACAATTTTTTTAAAAATCACTTTTTTTGCTGAACCCGAAAAAAGCAATAATCTTGGCCATCTCACTACTACTTGTATTTTTTCAATCGCGAATTTTGAAGAAATGCTTGTTGATAGCAAAGTTCCTAATATTGTTTTAGCCTCTTTATTAGGAATTAATATTTCTAGCGCTCGAGGTGCTTTAAAAGTTTTAGCAGTAAATACATTGCTTGAAGATTGTTTGATTCCAATTATTAACCCTGCTAGTTTTTTTAAACAATAAATTTTCTAAACCGGATTGGAGCTGAAGGATTCGACGGATTTGTAATCCGTGTTGATTTTTCACTTCCCCTCAAAGCCCTTAATAAAATCGCTCATTAAATAGGCAATTAATTTACCGGTCTTGTTATCTGCTTTAATGTGAGAGAGTACGGGTGCGCCTTCTGCAATATGAAAATAAACAGCATTTAAATGTTTGGCGCAATTAAAAACATATTGTCTGGCTTGTATGGGCGAGATACCAGAACTTGTTTTAGCGCTTGTGGCAACATTAGTGATAGAATCAAGATCTAACTCTACACCACAAACATCATTCTTTACAAAACCAATACATTGTTTTAAGGCAGAGGTAAAATCTATCTCCTCACGCACAAAAACAGATTCGTAAGTATTAAAAAAAAGTTGTTGTGGGTTATTTTTAAATTGTTCTAATGCAATTTTTGAGTTGTACTGTTCGTGCATACCAAAAACAGCGTACTTATTTATAAAACCATTTTTAAAAGCGTAACTAAAGCCATTACCGCTATGCCTTCCTTCCAGTTGTCTAAAATCCAAATGCGCATCGCAATTAATAACGTTTATTTTTTTATTCAAGGCATGAAAAGCGCCGCTGGCATTACCGTAAGCGTTATTATGCCCGCCACCAATAATAATGGGTACTTTTTTAAATTCAATAATGGTTTTAATTACTTCGCTTACTTTTTCGTCTACCAAAGCCACTAACTGCCTGAGGTGAACCATATCATTTTTATCCTTAGCTTCATACATTAACGCTTTTTCCATCAGGTCGTCCACAAACACTTCGCCTAAAACAAAAACATTTTTTGCGTTTAAAAAAGAATTGCTTTGCTGCATTAAAAAACTTTCTAAGGCCGGTTTAAAAGCGCTGCTTGCTCCTGCCCTGCCGTAATTGGCACGCACGCCAATATCTTCGGGTATACCAACGATCACAAATTTAGCCGCACTTTTTTCAAGATCAGCTTTCCAATCTTTTTTGGTAGCATCAACTACTTCGCCAACTTTTAATTCGCCACTGCGCTTGCGGGTGAGTTTAAGAACGTCTTCCTGTGTATAAACTTTTACTGTTTTCATTCATACTAAACTAATAAAAACGGAAATGCGTTGCCCCCTTAGCAACGCATTTTTGAACACAGGCGGTTGTTTAAAACCTACTTGTAGAACATCAGATTCTCTATAATACTTATCATTATTGATTAACGCGTTAAAATAATGAATAAATATCTATCGGAAATAATTGCAATGTGCTGTTTTTTTTATATTTTTTTGTCACTTTTGGCGCGCAAAAGTAACCAAAACGCATTTGATCTTTTGAAGGAGATTTTTTCTTTCGCGACTTAGAACAGCGAAAGAAAAACCGCTGCCAGCCTAAGCTCTTTTCTGTTTGCCTAAACTACCAACCGCCTAGCTTAGCCTGCAGCTATCTCTGCAAAAGATCAAAATGGAAAACCCAAACACCTAAACGTAAAACTACATCGTCAAATCTGTACGCGTAAGCACACGTTGTGAGGTGGCCTCAAAGAAATTCCGTAAGATTTGAGTTTTAATTTTTCAATCGTCGAATTTTAAGTGCATAATCCTATTAAAATTTTTATGCGAGAACCTGCGCTTAAAATTATTCGAGCCCGCGCTGTTTGAGCCCCTAACTGATGAGTTACCGGAAGGGGCGATTTTGCGGGCGAATCGAGAAAAATTAAAACTACAAATCAAGGAATTTGTTTGCAGTCTTGACTTTTGCCCAACTTTTTGTCAAGAAAAAGTTGGACGAAAAATTGTTAAATAAATCTTCTTCAAAAGATAAAATAACATTTCAATCAAAACCAAACACTTGTAGGTCTATTTTATTTTCATACTTTTCGAGAGACAATTACTTTACAAGTACTTTAATGTTGGCAAAATCCCTTCGCCCATCCGGTGCCATTACTTGTATATCCTCAAAATATACTTTACTGCCTACTTTTAATTTTTTCAAGGCTTCCCTGGCCTCTGACGATAGCTGGTTCCCGGTGCATGTTATTGGCGCGCTGGCGGTGCCGCCAACAACCGTGCATATCGAGAATTTTTCCATTTTAAACTGAGCTACAAAATCAAAACCTGCATTATCAACTCCCAACGAGTTCATATTTTTAGCCTCGGCTAATTTCATTTCTAAATTGCCATAGGTGCTTTTACCCGAAACCTTTAAAGGTGGATTAGGAAAACGTTTTACTCTAAAAAACTGTGGCGGCCCCTGTTGTTTTAATCCAGTAGCGGTTCTTGCCATAACGGTAACGATACAGGTACCCGTGCTGCTTGCTTTGGTAGTGTATTTTCCGTTACCGTTATTTACAATACTTGCACCACATCCACTCACATTCACAACAAGGTCAGTTGGTGCCACACCGGCCGATGAAACTGTTAAAGGATTTTCAACGCCAATATAAAATACATTCATTTTATCGGGACTAACCGCTGCCGCTGAATTTGCAACTACATACTCATTTTCGTATTTAAAATATTTATAAAAACCATCGGCACCTTTTAATTTTATCCAGCCTTTAACTTCTTTATGTCCCGCAGAAGAAGTAGGTAAATTTATTTTCCCCGTTCCACTTTCAATGGGTAAAATAACTGCGCTCTCTGCCAGCTTACCGCTAATTGTATCAACATCACCTAAAATAAATTGCATATTATCTTCTTTAAAATCGCTTGAAGAAGCCGTTAAAAAAACATCAGCGGTATAAGGCGAACCTGCCTGAACATAACTGCTCACCGGTATGATACGCGCCTGCAAGGCATCAAATTTAAGATTTAGTTTCCCTGCTGCCGCTGCAAATGTTGTTACCATCTCCGATTCAATATTTCTTATATCACTTTGCATTTTTGAAAGATTGGTAATTACACCCGCCAATGGCATATTATAAAAATTCTTCACTTCCCAACCTATCGCTTTTCCATCTTTATCTCTGTAATTATCATGTGGTGTAAATAATTTTATCTTGCCCTTTAAAACAAGGTAATCCTGCTCAGGTAAAAATGTTCCTTTTTTATCTTTCATCTCATCTATCATTTTATTTAACTCCGTTGTTAATGTGGTAATATTCTTGCGCAACTCTTTTGCTGAATACTTTGCCTCAGTAGGTTTGGTCTCGTCAGGCCCTATTAATAAATAAGTGGGTTTATCAAAATCGTCCAGTTTTTCTATTCGCGATAATTTCATGGTATCAGAACCTTTTACATCTTCAGTGTACAGTTGTACGTTTTGTTTTAATGTAGTTATGTAATCAAATGTTTTTTGTGATAATTGTGTAACTTCTTTTGCTTTTAAATAATAAGGTTTTGCTTCGTTCTTTCCTTTGTCAATTGCTTCCTGGAAAGCTTCCATCATTTTTTGTGTGTTGGCCGTAAAGTTTGAATTGGTAGTTTCAATACTCTCGTTAATGGTAACAAATCCCTGCAATACTTCTTTGGTAACATTTAAAGCAAGAAGACAGGTGAGTACGAGATACATCATGCCTATCATTTTCTGGCGGGGCGTTTCTTTTGCATTACTCATGGTTTTTTAGTTTAGTGGGTTATAAACTATAAAGCCAAAAAATCAAAAATGGTTACAGACTTTATTTTTTTGAACAAGCTGTAACTTTTTTAATAACCTCAGTTATTGAGGAGAAATTTGTGGGTGTTTAACCACAAAGCTCACTAAGAAGGCGCAAAGAACACAAAGAAATTTAATATGTGCTAAAATTATTTAACAGCAAAGATCAATAAGAAAGCACAATGGGCACACAGAAAATAAATCTTTGCGTGCTTAGTGAAAAACTTTGTGTCCTTTGTGGTTAAAGAGGCAGATCCATTTTAGAAAAATAATTCCAAACGGCATCGCTGGTAACTGGAAAAGCTTTGATGGTTAAAGGCTCATCTTTGATGGGATGCGTAAAACTAATTTGATAACTGTGTAAGTGAATAAAACCTCCATCATTAGTCCTGGCAAAACCATATTTAAGATCACCTTTTATAGGGCAGCCAATAGCAGCCAACTGCGCGCGGATCTGGTGGTGACGGCCTGTATGTAAATTGATCTTTAATAAATGATAATTATCTGACGATGCAATTAATTCATAATCCAGTTCTGCCATCAAGCCATTCGCAACAGGTTTAACATGCGCTTTAGACATGTTTGTTTTTTCGTTCTTTAAAACGTAATGAATTAATTTATGGGAGATCTTTGGTGGTTTATTTTTTACAACAGCCAAATACGTTTTTTTAATTGTTTTTTCGCGAAACAATTCATTAAAACGTGAAAGTGCTTTACTTGTTTTTGCAAAAATAATTAAACCACTCACCGGCCTGTCTAACCTATGAATAACACCGCAAAAAACATTGCCCGGTTTATTATCGCGTACTTTAATGAACTGTTTTATTTTTTCGCTTAATGGTAGATCGCCAGTCTTATCACCTTGTACAATTTCTGAGGGTAGTTTATTAACGATCATAATATGATTGTCTTCATAAACAATTTGCTCAGGCCAAATGGAAGTGCTATTTATTTTTGTATTCACAAATTTATCGGATGCCGGTTCTTGTATTTTTCTTTGCCGGCTTAAAGATAGAGTTTAATTTATACTCTATACCTTTTGATGGTGCTAATGCCGGAGATTGGGCCAAATAACCAAAATTATTGATGAAAAAATAGGCTTCGTTACCGGTAACAAAATAATTATCCTTTGCTGTTTTTGGTAGCGACTTATCATAATTGTACCATATGGTCCAGTTAAATTTTGGATTTGTTTTTAAATAGTTAACGTACGTTTTTAAACTATCATCCAGGCAAACACTCACAAACACCACTTTATCGCCAAACTTTTTGCGCAGGGCATCTATCTTTGGCATTTCGCGCATACTCTCGGTATTAGTGGTAGAGAAAAAATTTAAATATACCCAACGCCCTTTAAAAGAATTTAAAGAACCTATAGTTCCGTCTTTAGCTCTTGCAGAAAAGCCGGGAGCTAACGAGCCTGTTTGCATTTTATTAAAATAGGCCAGCATATTACTCGCTATTTTTTTATGCTGTTTTATTTTTGTTTTTTGATGTAACGCGGAAGTAATTGTTGCAACAGCCTCCGGCACAAAATCGGCGCTAAAATAAAAGTCCCACAAATTCTTTAAGATCACCAGTTCACGCAAAGAATCAGATTTTAAAAATTTATCGCCTTTCATAAATTCCGATAACAGGTCGTAATCTGCTTTCACATTAATGATATTGTAAACCGATTGGCCTTTTTGAGAAGAAGCATAGGTATTTAAATAACCTTTAAAGCAGGCGTTAAAAAACTGCATGTATTCGTAGTGATTGTATTGAATTGGCTTATTAACGATATAACCATTTATTAAATAATTTTCTCCACGCGAAACGCTGGCATTAATAGAAGCGATTGAATACTCTACATAATTTAAGAAGTAAGGGTTCTTTATTTTATTGTAACGGCTATCGCAGATCTTTTTAAGTGTATCTGCGCGTTTGAACATCATAGGACGGGTTAAGAAATTACTACCTTTTGGATCAAACAGATCATTGAGTTGTTTTTGAAAATCGAAAGTAAGTACATTTAATTCTGCAGTGTCAGTGCCAATAATACCAATGTTTATAGGCAGCTCGGCATCATTATTATAATCATAGTCTTTTTCTAACTCCGGAATGGTAATGCCATAAACAAAATCGGGCTGCACATACATTTTGGCAACTACATTTTGAATCGTTAAAAACACAGGTTGTGTGTAATCTGATTGAAAGTGTAATTCAAAATAACCGTCAGACTGAATAGTATCCTTGTCTTCTTTTTGTTTGGTGTTGGTAATATAATCATTTAGCGAATTAAGCTCTATCACTTTGCCCGCATACATCTTGTGGGCTTTACCCTTAATAATTATATTTTGAGAGATCCCTTTGCTAAAGATCAAAAGGAAAAACAAATATTTTAAAATAGCTCTGATCGTTAATATAATGTTGAATTTAGAAAAAGATACGTTTAGTTATCAATGTGATCTATTGTAAACATATCCTGATAATTATCTGAAATCTGTTGAGCCTTTCTTCCTCCACCAACAGATGCGTAAGTCGCAAAATCAACTAGAATTGGATTTGTAAAGATCTCGTTAATGCTGGTATTATAAAAAACCTTTGATTGCTTATTTTTTGTAGCAACAAGATGAGTGGATAAATTAAAAGTGCACTTTTTAATAAAGTTATCGGGTGCTGCAAAACCGCCAATATGCATGGAGTAATAGTCTGCTACTGGTGTTGTTGTATTCTTATATTGTCCTTCAAATTTAAAAAAGATATAACCGGTACTCCAATCCCAAAACATTAAACTATCCGGCGAAAGATCGCCTGTTTGGGAACCGCTAATATTGCGCAAACTATCCACGCCAATTAAAAATTCAATTTGATTATAATTTCCTTCAGGTAAATTTAAAACTGTAAAAGAGGTTACACCCTCTACATGTTTAATAATGTGATAAGAGTTTGGCTCTGAGTAAACCGATCCGTCATCACGTCTGAATTTAAGATTACTTACATAATAATTAAATTTTGTTACATTAAAACTATCGTTGCTGGCATTTTTATACCATTTGGTAGTTGCAACCAGTGGAGCGTTATCAACCAAAGCTTTAAAATTAAATGCAACTGTAGGTTGTTTTTCTGCATCAGGCATAACTATCTCAGAATCTTTTTTACAAGACACAACCAAAACAGTAGCAAACAACAAAAAAATAAAGTTTTTTATTTTAAACATATTCAAATTTACAAAAAATTTACGGCTTATGGAACAGGATCGTAACCATGGCCTCCCCAGGGATTACATCTTAAAATGCGTTTCAGTCCCATCCAACCGCCCTTTAAAGCCCCGTATTTATTAATGGCTTCAATGGCGTACTGGCTGCAGGATGGTGTGTACCTGCACGAATTAGGCAACAGCGGCCTGATGCAATATTGGTAAAATTTAACAAACGCTATGGCTATTTTTTTAAACACAGGCTCTATTTAATGTTCAGTTTTAAGAACTCTTTACCATTTATAGATCCTTCCAATGTATCGCCTATCTTAACGCCGGCAACACCTTCGGGGGTTCCTGTATAAATAAGATCGCCTACTTTTAAACTCACAAATTTTGAAACATATGATATTACTTTATCAAACGAAAAAATAAGATCTTTTGAATTACCTACCTGCCTGCTTTGTCCGTTAACTTTTAATTCAAAATTAATATTGCCAAGATCCAAAGTATCTTTCTTCACAAAAGAACCAATAGGAGCGCTGTTATCAAAGGCTTTTGCCTTTTCCCAGGGTAAACCTTTTTCCTTACATTTTGCCTGTATGTCGCGCGCAGTAAAGTCAATACCCAAACCTATCTGGTCATAATATTTATTCGCAAAGCTTTCTTCAATATGTTTTCCTGCTTTGCAGATCTTTAACACTAACTCAATTTCGTGGTGCAGGTCTTTTGTAAAATCGGGGATATAAAAATCGCCCTCTTTTAATAAAGCGGTATCGGGTTTCATAAAAAACACGGGTTCTGTAGGCAGATCGGCCTTCATCTCTTTGGCATGCTCGGCGTAATTGCGCCCAATGCAGATAATTTTCATAGCTAACTTGTTAAACTAAAAAGCAAAGATAAAGCAAAATTTCCAGCTTTATTTGGTACATTTACACCTGTATTTTATGGAACAAAAATTTGACATTATTATTGTTGGCGGAGGCATAGTTGGCCTTGCCACAGCCTATAAATTGTGCACCTATCATCCCAACAAAACCATTTTGGTTTTAGAGAAAGAAAAAGAAGTGGCGCAGCACCAAACATCGCATAACAGTGGGGTTATTCATAGCGGCATCTATTACAAACCGGGTTCATACAAAGCCAAGAATTGTGTTGATGGAAGAAGGGAATTGGTACAGTTTGCAAAAGACTATAAAATAGCGCACGATATTTGCGGAAAATTAATTGTTGCTACCCACGAAAGTGAATTAGCCCACATGAATAAGGTGTTCAATAACGGTATTGCTAATGGCGTTGAGGACATGGAAATAATAGACCCTAAGCGTATAAAAGAAATTGAGCCGTTTTGCGAAGGCATTGCAGGCATTCGTGTTGGTTGCACAGGCATTATTGATTACGACCAGGTAGCAAAAAAATATAAAGAGCTAGTGAATGCCAAAAATAATGGCAGCAAAGTATTGACCTCGCAACATGTTGTTGGATTTGAAAGAGGACAAGACAGCACAACCGTAATTACAAAAACCGATAAATTTATTGGTAAACATATCATCACTACCTCGGGCTTACAGGCCGATAGAATGGCGAAAAAAGAAGGACAGAAAAGCGATGCTGAAATTATTGGTTTTAGAGGCGATTATTATGATCTAACCGAAAAAGGACTTCACAAAGTAAAACATTTAATTTATCCGGTGCCAAATCCTAAATTCCCTTTTTTGGGCGTACACTTTACGCGCATGATACACGGTGGTACAGAGTGCGGTCCAAACGCCGTGTTTGTATTTGATCGCGAAGGATATAGTAAAACCGCTTTTAATTTTAAAGATACCATTGATGCTTTTGGTTTTAAAGGCACCTGGAAATTTTTTGCTAAACACTGGCGTTTTGGTATGGATGAATACCGCGGGGCTTTTAGCAAGACCTATTTTTTGAATCGCTTGCGTAAATTAATTCCAAGTTTAGAAATGGATGAGATAGTTGCCGCACGTTGTGGTATACGCGCTATGGCCCTTGGACCAGAAGGTGAAATGTTGGACGATTTTAAAATTGAAAAACACGGTAACGCCATGCATGTAATTAATAGTCCGAGCCCGGCTGCTACTGCCAGTCTTGCCTACGGTAATGAAATTGCTTTAATGGCAACGGAATATTTTAATTTAAAATAATTTTATATATTTAATTATGCGTAATAATAATTTAAGAGGAACCGGTGTAGCAATTGTAACACCATTTACAAAAAAAGGAAATATAGATACTGCAGCACTAACGCAAATTGTAAAACATTTACACGCAGGTAAAGTAGAATACATTGTTATTTTAGGAACTACCGGCGAAAGTGTAACACTTAGCAAAGAAGAAAAAAAACTAGTTATAGAAACTGTTATTAAAGCGAATGCAAAAAAATTGCCGTTGGTTTTAGGGATCGGTGGAAATAACACTGCTGAAGTAATTGAAACAATTCAAAAAACAGATCTTAAACCGTTTGAAGCAATTTTATCGGTAGCGCCATATTATAACAAACCCAATCAGGAAGGTTATTACCAACATTATAAAGCAGTTGCAAAATCAACTAAAAAAGATATTATTTTATATAACGTTCCGGGTCGTACCGGAAGCAATGTTACCTGGGAGACCCAATTGCGAATTGCCCGTGACTTTAAAAATATTGTAGCTACGAAAGAAGCAAGCGGCAGTATTGAACAAATAATGAAGGTGATAAAAAACAAGCCAAAAGATTTTTTAGTAATAAGTGGTGATGATAATTTAACTCTACCTGTTATTGCAGCTGGTGGCGATGGTGTTATATCTGTTGTGGCCAATGCTTTCCCAAAAGATTATAGTGAAATGGTAAGGTTAAGTTTAAAACAAAAATTTACGGAAGCTCAAAAATTACACTATGGTTTGATGGATATTACCGATCAGTTATTTGCCGATGGAAATCCGGGCGGTATTAAATACGCTTTAAGTTTATTAAAAAAATGCGATCCTTACGTACGTTTGCCTTTAAGCGAACCAAACGAGAAAGTAAAAAAGACCCTTGCAGAATTAATAAAAAAATACAAATGAGTAAGGTAAAAATATTAGATACCATCCAGATCAACCAAAAATTAAGTCGTTTGGCTTACGAAGTTTATGAAAATAATTTTTCCGAGAAAGAATTATTGATCGTAGGCATTGACGGTAATGGTTATAAAGTTGCCAATCACTTAAGCGACCAACTAAAAAAAATATCTCCGCTAAAAATAACTTTAGGAAAAATTACCCTGAACAAAGATAAACCCTGGGAAGGCGAACCCTTAACAGATTTTGAAGACAAGACCTTTGTAAATAAGACCATTATTTTAGTGGATGATGTTTTAAATAGTGGCAAAACATTGATGTATGCGGTAAAATTATTTTTAGATAAACCGGTAAAAAAAATAAATACGGTTATCCTGGTAGACAGGAGCCACACACGCTTTCCTGTTAAGGCCGATTTTGTTGGCTTAAGATTAAGCACTACTTTGCAGGAACATATTGAAGCGGATTTTTCAAAAAAAGGCAAAGAAACCGTTTATTTAACCTAAAAAATTGTCTGACCAATCAAAAATATCGCAACAAAAACACATCCAGGATCTGAAGCTAAATGCATTGCTTGAGGTTACAAAAGCTATTAATAATAATTTTTCTACCGGTCAGTTACTCGATCTTTTCCAGGATATTTTAGAGAACCGTTTGGGGGTTGGGAAATTGGTATTATTTAGTTTTGATACTGAGTGGAAATGTTTATTGAAATACGGTATTAAAAAAGAAACCGAAAGCATCCAGTTTGAGAATGAGTTGCTTTCCATCAGCGAAATTGAAACAATAAATTTTAGTAAAGGTGAACTCAGCAAGCAGTTTGAAATTGTAATTCCTGTATTTCACAAAAAAACGCCAATGGCTTACGTTCTGCTAAGCGATGTGAACGAGGAGAAACTGGAATTAAGCGCTGCTATAAAACATTTACCTTTTGTACAAACGCTTACCAATATTATTATTGTTGCTATTGAGAACAAAAAATTATTCAAAGAGAATATTCAACGAGCACAAATTAAAAAAGAGTTAGAGCTGGCACAAAGCATGCAACAAATGTTGTTCCCGAAAGATCTGCCTAACTCAGATGGATTGTTAGTTGCCGCAAGGTATTTACCACACCAGCAGGTTGGTGGCGATTACTATGATTTTATTAAATTAAATAACCACGAGTTTGTTTTTTGTGTGGCGGATGTAAGTGGCAAAGGCGTAGCGGCGGCTTTATTGATGAGCAACATACAAGCCACTTTGCAAAGTCTTATTACGTTCACACATAATTTAAAAGATATTGTAATTGAACTTAACAAGCGTGTAATTACCAATGCCAAGAACGAAAAATTTGTTTCTTTATTCCTTGCTAAATTAAATACAAAGAGTCAGCAATTAACCTACATAAATGCAGGGCACAATCCCCCTATTTTATTTTACGAAAATAAATTTACCGAGTTAAGCAATGGTTGTCCGTTATTAGGTATTACCGAAGTTTTACCTGTGATCAATGTAGAAATATTTAATTATACCTCAGAATTTACTTTAGTGTGTTACACCGATGGTTTAACAGACACTATGAATCCTGAGAACGACACGATCAGTGTACAAGCTGTGGAAGAGCTT
>JAUXSA010000100.1 GCA_030681615.1 Bacteroidota bacterium | reverse complement strand
CAATTCTGGTGAGCGCCCTAATGTTTGTAATTGCTTCTATTGCTTTTTCATCTGTGAAAGTTTCAAAACCGGGATAAGTTCTTAATTTTTCAACGGTCAATTCTGTCGAAGCGATTTTTACTTTTGATGTCATATGTTTGTATTAGATTCAGGATTAAATGTTTTTTTGAAAGTGGTGATATCTATTTAAAAAATAGAATCTAATTTGTAAAATTAATGAATAGAATAATTTTGCTCTTTAAATTGCAACAATTTAGTTTAAGTTTAACAAAAAAATAGCTATGAAGAATATTACTTTGACACGAGAAGATCTCTATAAATTAGTATGGTCAACACCAATGACTACTCTTGTAAAAAACTATTTGATAAGTGATTCCGGTTTAAGGAAAATTTGTAAAAAAATGGATATTCCTATACCTAAAGCAGGTCACTGGCAAAAAATTCAATATAGGAAAGAAGTTGAGATAGAATCACTTTCATTAGGCCATTCGGGTGATCAGGAAATTACACTTTTTTTAAACGATGGAGATAAAGAAAACAATGCTCAGTCTCCATTATCGAAGCTACAAAAAGAGATCGAAGCAGACTTCTCTTTATCACTAAATGTTTCCGGAAAATTAAATAATCCGGATAAATTGGTTATAATTTCAAAAGAAACTTTAATGAAACAAAGACCAAGCGGGTTTGGAAATGGCAAAGGTTTGGTACACACATATAGAGATCAATTGAGTATCCAGGTTTCTCCTGATAATGTAAACCGTTCACTTTGTTTTATGGATACATTCATTAAGCTAATAAGATTAAGAGGTCATAAAGTAATTCAAGAAAATAGAACTTTCATTCTTATAGATGACATAAGGCTTGAAATTAGTTTGAGGGAAAAGATGAAGCGTGTAATGCTTGATACAAAGTATAGCTGGAAAACCGCAGAAGATTCCCCTTCAGGTAAATTATGTTTTAGAATAAAGGAAAGATCTTATAGAATTTATGAATGGAAGGATGGGAAATTACCTATCGAAAAGCAGTTATCTAAAATACTTGCATTTATAGAAATAAAAGTTAAAGAGATTATAGCCGAAGATTTAAGGATTAAAGAATACTGGGATAAGGAAAGAGAAAGAAACAGGATTAAACAAAACATACAAAAACAAAAGGAGGAAGAGTTAATCAAGTTTAAAGGACTATTACAAAATGCAAAACGTTGGCAAGAAGCTGAATTTATTCGAAGTTATATAAGTGCAGTTGAGAAAAAACCTATTCAAGATGAATTTAGTGAATTATCGCAAGGATGGATTCAATGGGCTAGAAAAAAAGCTGATTGGTATGATCCTAATATTGAAGCGGAGGATAGTATGATGCAAGGAGTGGATAGAAGCAGTCTTACTTTAAAACCACCATATTAATTAGTAGTATATATATCTTTAATTAAGGGTTCGAACTATTTTCAAGAAAAGTAAATTATTGACTTTTTTCAAGTTTATTCCCAAAAATTAAACTTTAAGCAGTTGTTTAATAAGCTGAGATATAGGCCTTTAGTTTTATTAAAATTTGAAGATCCTGCATGAATGTGTTTGAAAAGTGGCCTTGATGCTCCACTAATAAACGCCAAAGTCCCGCCGCAAGGCGGGACTTTTTTGTTTTCAGCAGAGGTGTTGAAAGCAAGCTTTCAAAAGCGGATGCGGAAAACAAAAAAGCGTTGCAAAACAACGACTTTTGCATTTTGACTTATGGTTAGGATAGATCAACGGAGTTAATCTCTTCTTGACTTTTCATCAAGCTCAGCGCAGCTAATCTCTTTTTCTACTATTTTATTAAAGTATATTTTCAAAAGCATAAGGAATAACAAAAAGCATTTTGCGAAGCAAAATTACTTTTGCATTTTGACTTATGGTTAGGAGAGATCAGCGAAGTTAATCTCTCCGGGTCTACGCAACAAAAGCCGTTGATTAGCAAGGGCTTTTTTTTGATAGCTGAAGGAAGTGGAACGCGAAATTACTACTCACAGAATATCTCGGTTGATTTACAACATCGCGAGGTCTCATCAATAATTTCTTCTTCGGATTGTAAATCCCTGTAAGAGTAATTTAAATCGATCTCTTTAATTGACCGATAAATACTTTTTAATAATTCAATAAATTTCATTTTGATTTTATTTAAGAAAGAAAGGTAGCCCCTAAGGCTACCTTTTTGTTTTACTTTTCGCAACATGCTTCGCCACCTTTTCCGCAATGGTCGGGGCCGCAATCGCCACCGTTACCATTACAGCACTCAGGCGGGCATTGCTCTGTTGAAGCTTTCGCAACAACTGTTTTGCCGCCTGTGTTGGCGTAGGCAAAGATACTACCCGCTGTAATTGCTAAAGCGGAAGTAGCCATAAGAATTCTCTTTCTCATTTTTCTTTTTTTAGTTAGACAATAATTGAATTAACCTTTAAAGACGTTGCTTTTTAAAAATGATGCTTAACAGCAAGAAGATTTTTTCTTAGGATCGGTGTTGCAACCGCACCCTGATTCACCTTCGGCTTTCTTTTCTTCATCCAGTTTACAGCAAGCATCCTCGTTAGCAGAAGGAGCTCCGCCGCAGCAGCTAGATTCATTTTTTTCGACTTTGTTCTTCTCAAGAACTTCTATTGTTTCGTTTTTCATGGTATTAAGTTTTATACGTTATACCTATAAAGACGGAGTGGAGAGAAAATGATGCAAGGAATTAATTCTCCTTAATAAGAAAGGAAATATAGAGTTTATCATGCTTCTGGAAACTACCATCAGTAAGCCATTCATTAAGATCATTTACCTCTACCTTGTGAGTTTCGTTTAACACTTCATCATGAAGCATAAAGCAGAACTGAGCTTTATCTTTTTCAGGAATGGCTATATCATCCTTACGATTTTTCATGAGGTCGATAAGCGTTTTGTAAAACGCCGCCTTTTCAATCAAACCTTTCATGCTAATTACAAGAAGAGTCGCATGACGTATCGCAACCGGTTTTTAAAGAAGCTTCGAGAATATTACCACGCTTATCTGTTTCAATAGCACAGCATTTTGTGAACATTTTATGGATGCGCTCACGGCCACGTTGAACACGTGAGCGAAGCGTAACGTATTCGAGATCGTATTTCTTAGAAAGTTCCTTTTGTGGGATGCCTTTTAATTCGGAATCAATAATTATGGATTTGTATTCTTCAGGCAATTGGTTAATAAATCCTTTCACGCATTTATCCATCCCTTTTGTATTATCAGAAGATTGTTCCTCGTCAAGATCAGCCGGGAATTTTTCAGTAAGCTCTAAATTGCTTTTTTTATTGCCTTTACTACGGTAGTAATCTATAATGGCATTGCGGGTGATCCTGTATAACCAGTTTTGAATTTTTTCTTTATCATAAAGTGTGTCAATATTGATTTGCATTTTTACAAACACATTCTGCAAAATATCCTCCGCATCTTCACGATTGTTGATCTTGCTGTAAATGTAATTAAACAGCGATTTACGAAACTTGGTATATACTTCAGCTAATTCCATTGTAGATAGTTTTCTTTTTTGAGTTATTGAATTGAACGAACAAACCTATAGATATTGGAATAAGAGATACCATAAATACAATATGAAGGTAAGAAATATTGAGCAATAATGATCCGGTTAATGTTCCAAAGGCGGCGCCAATATCACGCCATGTTGCATTGTCTGAAATATCTTTGACCATTGATGCGGGCTGAGTTAAAGCACTACCTGGAGCTACAGATGCATTCATAGCCGAGAACGTAAAGGCTATAATTATTCCGGGTAAAGTAACACCAAATGCTATTAGAGCGATTCCAATAACTAAAAACAGTGCTGTATAATTAAATAAAGATTGAAAACCGAATTTATCAGCCATCCATCCGGAAAGAGGAGAAAAGAAGATCAGGCATATACGGCGATAAGCCAAATAGAATCCTGCAATTGTAAGAACTTGTAATGCAGAAATATTTATCCCATCATAAATTAAACGACCTGTTAAAACCACCAGCATTCCTTCGACAACAAATGTGTTTAACAACACCAATATATTTAATGCGGATGGAAAAGAAAGAATGAGCTCTTTGCGAGCTACAGGTTTAATTTTTAATTGTGGTAAAGCAAGAGCTAAAAGCAATCCAATTGCAGAAAGTGAGGCAAGAAAGATAAAAGTTAAACTACGTTCGAAATGTAAAATTAAAACAGGGCCGATCAATAAAACTAGTACAGAACCGATCTCTGTAATACTTTTACTAAGGCCTAATGAAAAACCTTGCTTATTATGTTGTAAGGCATAAATGATATTACTCAAACGAAGTGTTGAAAATGATATGCCCCACAATACACGAGCGATGAGCCAAAGAAAAATGGAATTAACAAAGCCATAAATTAGCGTTGTTAATATTGCCATAACAATTGTTGCTACCGTAATAGTTTTGATGCCATGCTTACTTAAATGGTAAGCTACCCGGGAATTTAGCAATAAGCGCGTGAACCTGTTAACAGACAAAAGAATACCAACCCAGAATACCGAGAGGCCAAGGCTTTTATAGTTGGCAGGAAGATAAATGTAGAGAAATGAATCTCCCAATCCTGCCAACGCTAAAACTGATGATGACAACAATGAATATTTGAGTGTAGCGTTAAGCACAACAAGCACCTTCTCCTCTTCCTGAATTACAAACGCCTGTTTCAGGCAATTCTAATTCAACTTTACGAGCTGCTTCCATATCACCATCAAGCGCAGCTACTACCGAACGTACCTGCTCGTAACCTGTAGCCATTAAAAATGTTGGTGCACGGCCGTAGCTTTTTATCCCAACGATGTAAAAATCTTTTTCAGCATGTGCTAGTTCTAATTCGCCGTGTGGGCGAACAGAACCGCAGCTGTGAAGATTGGGGTCTATCAGGTCAGCAATTGCTGCGCTGCTCTCAACCGAACTGCTGACGCTTAATCTAATCTCACCTAAGAATGAAAAATCGGGACGTGAACCGGTGTTGGATATTATTTCATCAATATGGGGGATCATAGCGCGACGGTCGCCTTGGTAACCGATCAATGCTACTTTGGATTCCATTTTGCGGATCTCCTCAATTCTAAAAGGGGTGTAGATATTTACTTTTTCAGAATTCACTAATTGTTCTATCTTGATTCCTAATTCACCACGAGCGGCAAGCTGATCATTAGCCTGTCCGCCATAAACATCTTTTATATTTTGTTTACGAAGGATCCAATTGATCTCCGTATCAGGAAATTTGTCTTTGATCTTTTCTAGCTCAAAAATTGTATTGATAGCAGAGTGACCAGAACCTACAACAGCCATCTTTTTGTTAGCATAACGTTCTTCAGATTTTTTTGACGCATCAGGAATCCCATAAAATATGCGTGAAGCATTTTCTGTTTCGCCAATAGCAAAGTTTCCATCAGAGCCAACCGGATTAGGATTAAGCCATGAACCACTTGCATCGATCACCGCTTTTGCCTCGAACAAATTGTATTTGTCACCCTGTTTTACTCTAATTACAAAAGGCACATTCTCACGATGCTTATCCTTCATTTTATCCATGTTCTTTCTTCCGATAGCTACTACTTTGGAGTTAAGATGGATGTGAGGTTTTATGACAGGTATTGAAGCAAGCGGATTTAAATAGAGATCGATAAACTCCTTACCACTGTGTACTTTTTCTTCCGGCGGATGAGTCCATCCCGCGCGGTCTAATAATTCTTTTGCGGCTTTATCTACATTGTATTTCCAAGGAGAGAACACATTTACATGCGCCCATGAAGTGATATTGCCACCAACCGTATTACGGCTTTCAAAAAGAATGAAAGGGATATTTCTTTTGGTTAGATGCGCAGCGGCCGCCATTCCAACCGGCCCGGCTCCAATTACTGCTACGGGTAAATTATTATTTTTCATTTTATGGTTTTTGTATAGTAAGACGGAGGATTTAAAAAAAGATGCAGATCATTATTTTGGTTCAGCCGATATTGAGAGTTAACACCCTTAATACTAAGTGATATAAGCCCCGCTTTTTTTAATTTTTTAAGATGTTCGGAAATTGTGGCTTGCGACCATTTGAGATCATCAACGAAATCTTTGCAAAAACAGGATTCGCAAACTAAGAGTTTGGAAAGGATCTGTAGCCTTGCAGGGTGCCCAAGTGTCTTGTAAAATGCCGCTAATTTGGTTGTATCATTACTCATCATCGCATAAAGACGATGAACTTTGGAAATGATGCAGAAGAAAATGTTAAAATGTAATTTGGTATTTGAAAGAACAAAGAATTGGTGTTATTTTATTCTCTTGCTTTTTAAACATGCCTTACTTACAACAATTTCTGTTTTATTATCTGGCCATAAGCATTTTATAAACGGATTCAAAAACAACTGGCTTTATTTATTGATCATTGAGCGTTATAAACTTTTAATATTTTAATGTTCTTAACTCCTGAAGGCATTTTCCACGTAAAATGATCCGCCTCTTTAAACCCTATTAAAGCAGTAGCTATAGGTGATAAAATGGAGATCTTTTTTTTGTTAAGATCAGCATCTTCTGGAAGTACAATTTGAAAACACATTGGTTTTTTAAATGAAGAGATAATAAACTCTACGATCGAATTTAAACTAACTATTTTTGAATCTAAAAAATCGTCTTTTACTATTTGAGCATTCAATAATTCTTCGTTTAAAGGCTTCGCTTCAAGCGCCTTTTTTTTTCTAACCAAATTGCGTAAAATTTTATAAACTGATTGCGAGATGATTGGTTTTAAAAGTTTCATATTAACTAAATTTTATTCTTCGTTTAAATTATTTGATGTTTTTAGTGTTTTGCCCGGAGTTGCTTTGATCAGATATTTGATCCTCCTTATAATATCAATTTTTCGTTTATGCTCTTTTGCCTTTTTATCTAATTGGCCGACGAGTCTTTTTATTTCTGTGCGGGTCCTCATAATAATATTATTTTAATTAGTAATAAATGATAAACCGTAATAGATGTGTGCGATCTTTATAAAATAGTATGCATGCGCTAATATTTTATAATATTTTCTAAAACGTTTTGCTGAAAGAGGCTAACTCTTTACCCGCAGAGTGAACTCTACGGGCCTAATTAATAAAGGCTTTGTTATTCGAAGAAAAAATGAGCTTACTTCTTCCAATAGATGGAGAAAAAGATAAAAGTTTTAATATGATACTAATGTTGCTCATTTTTGTATTACCGTAAAATTACACTATTTATTTTTGCACACCATAATTTTTAACTTTTAATAACTTTCCTAAATTTATATCATTTACTTTTTAGTACTTTTGGCGCTTACAATTAAAATACTGAAAGTGTCAGGTAAAACTATATTCATATCAAGAAAATTAACTGCGGATAGCCCCTTCTTTGCTTTGCTGCAAAAGGAAGATCTGAAGATCATTGATCAGTCTCTGATACAAACTACTCAAATAAGGTATTCTTATACGCCACAAACAAACTGGATATTTTTTACAAGTAAAAATGCAATTGATTATTTTTTTGCGCAAGATCCGGATATACCTGAACAGGTAAAGTATGGTGTTATTAGTAATGCTTCGGCCCAGCATTTATTAACTTACGATGTTGTTGCTGATTTTGTTGGAAAAGGGGTAAACTTAATAAATATTGCGAAAGAGTTTAAAGAGGCTTTACAGGATCAAAGTGTTCTTTTTCCTCAAGCGATAGATTCATATCAAACCATACAAAAGCAATTGGCTTTTAGTAATACATGCTATAATTTGTACGTTTATAAAACAAGTATTAGAAATGATATTGATTTACCTTACTCTGACATTTTAATTTTTACAAGTCCTTCAAATGTTATAGCATATTATAATAAGTACAAGCCCGATTCGGGGCAAACAGTTATCGCAATTGGATCAACTACAAAATATAAATTAAACGAATTCAATGTTAACGAAATTTTGACACCCGATTCATTTGAAGAGAAAGGATTGCTGAAAATTTTAGTTGAAAATAGTATCGTTTAAATCCTACAAAAGAAAAAAATGATCATTGGCATAATTTTTTAATCTTGCTAAGAATTTCTTTATTCCTTTATCAATCGTTTACATGTCATTAGAGCATCCGTTAATCGGATCGAAACTCCTATAAGGAGAAACAATCACCTTAAATGAGGCAATAAATCGCCGAATAAGGTTGCTAATTGACAAATTTGTCGTTATTTCATTAAACCATTTGGGTTTATGATAGTCAAATAACATATAAATACTATGAAAAAGCATATTTACTTTTTATTATTTACCCTGTTTCTTTTCAAATCAAAAGCGCAACTACTCCCTGGCATTGGCTTAAATACCATGCCAGCCAACAATGCAACTATATGCGTTGAACCTTTTTATTTAGGGAATTTTTATGTTACAGGGTATCAGCAAGGGGATACAGTACCTGATTTTAAGTTATATGGCCTTAGTGGCGATTCCATCATTCTTTCGCAAGAACTAGCAAATGGAAAACCGGTTCTTTTGATCGCCGGAAGTTTAACGTGTCCGGTTTTTAGAGCAAAAATTACAGCAATCAACCAGATAGTTTCAACGTACAGTTCAAATATAAAAGTGTTTGTTATTAATACGTTAGAGGCGCATCCAACCGATACCTCAGTGTATTCTGGCAATATTAATGTTACCTCACAAAATGTAACGGCAGGAATTTTATTTCCGCAGCCTCAAACTTATGGCGCCCGAAAACAAATGGTTGATACTATGAGTAGTTATCTTACATTAAATGCACCTGTATTTATTGATGGGCCGTGTAATAACTGGTGGAAGAATTTTGGACCAGCGCCAAATAATTCATACTTAATTGGCACCAATGGAGTGGTGTTAAATAAACATGGCTGGTTTCACAAATCACCCGATAACATTTTTTGTGACCTCGATAGTATCCTAAATGTTACAAGTGGTTTATGCGTTCCAACTACTACCGCACAGGGTAATTTTAATCTTAACGTACTTAATGCAAATGTTAATGGAAATCCCGGTGACCTGATGTACGATTATTTTGATGTTATTAATACAACATCTGTAGTTACTACCGTTAAAATTAAAAAACTGCAAAAGGCTTTACCGGCAGGTTGGCAAACGGCGTTTTGCGCCGACATTTGTTACAGCACATTAGACGACAGTATTGAAGTAAATTTAGATCCTTTTACAACCTCTCATTACAGCATTGATTTTTTTACTGATGCCATTGCAGATAGTGGAAGTATTAAATTAGGCTTTAAAAATGTAAATAAACCAAGCAATTCATTTTCGGTTTGGTTAAGGGCAAGTACATTGCCTGGCAGTGTTGGTATAATAAGTAACTCAAATAGTAAAACTAATTTTGAGCTCTATCCAAACCCAGCAACAAATAAAGTTTCACTTATTACCGAAGAAATAAATTACGCGGTTAAAGCGTATGACTTGTTAGGCAGCGAAAAAGAAATTGTTATTTCAAATAACTCTTTGAGTACCGAAAGTTGGAAAAATGGAATTTATTTTATTGTAATTAAGTCTCCTAAAGGAAGTTTAACAAAGAAAGTGATCATTGATAAATAAGTACTTTTGTTTGCGCTTTAATTTTAATCCACTCATCTATCCCAATTTTTTTTGGCATGTTTCTAAAATATAACTTATTTGGTTGATTTAGACCTTGCGGCCAAGTTTTTTCATTTGTATAATGTCAACTAAAAACGCAAAGGCCATAGAGAAGTAAATATATCCTTTAGGGATCTCAAAATGTAGCCCTTCAGCGATAAGTGAAAGCCCAATCATCATTAAAAAACAAAGTGCTAATATTTTAAACGAAGGGTGTTTTTGTACAAAACGGCTTATTGGCTTTGATGCGATTAACATAATACCAACAGCCACAATTACCGCAGCGTACATCACCCATAGTTCTTGAACCATTCCCACGGCGGTAATAATAGAGTCTATTGAGAAAACCAGGTCTAAAATAATTATTTCGACTAATAGTTTTTTAAAACTTCCTTTTTTTGATTTCAGTTCTAATTCGTTATTGTCCGTCTCTGTGTTTTCAAAAATTTCTTTCGTGCTTTTATAAAGGAGAAATAATCCACCAAGTATCAGAATAATTCCTTTACCGGAAAAATCAATGTTAAATAGTGTGAATAAAGTAGTGTCGAGTTTTAAGATCCACGAGATAATTCCCAGTAAGCACAACCGTATGAACATGGCCAGGCCAATTCCCCAATAACGAAGTTTATCGCGTTGGCCGGCGGGTAGTTTATCTGATAAGATGGAGATAAAAATTATATTATCTATGCCGAGTATAACTTCCAAAGCAATAAGAGAGATCAATGGTATTAAAGCGTCTATAAGCATAAGTTTGTATTATGTGTAAATTCTATTTATTTCTACCTAACAACTAAATATGGGTATATGTTTAGCTATAGCTTAGTTTTGTTCTTTCGGTAATTTACAGCTTCCAATTGTGACTGCCAAAGGTTTTTCAGCAAAAAGTATCTCAGGATACCTTGCCGGGGCAGTTTTTTATTACAAATACGCTTATTTCGCTTTTCCTAAACAACATTTGTTTTATTAAAGTTGTTTTGCATTTTAGCTTTTGATTAAGAAGGGCAGCTAACACTCGAATATATCATCAAAATGAGCGTCAATTAGAGCTGCGAAGCAAATCTTTCTCATTAAATTTTTTTAGTTTCAAAAATAGATTCATATACTATATTATCTTCTTAACCGCAAAAGCTTCGAAGCCTTTTTTCGATTCTTTTATTTCAAATTCTACTTCGTCATCCTGCTTCACCTGGTCAATGAGATTTTTTTCCCGTACGTAATAATCTTTGTTGTCATTAAAATCCTTAATGAAACCGAATTTACTTTTTTTATTAAAGAAAATTACTTTTCCCCTTGGCATTACTTGCTTTATTTTTCAATAAAAATGTGCCCTACAAATTCGTGATATTTAGAAAACATATCTGTTAAACTAACTTTCCAAATATATATATCGTTTTGCACGCTACTTTCACTTCCACGCACCTTACCGTTCCAACCTTCGTTGTATTGTTTTGTGCCAAATATTTTTTCGCCCCACCTGTCATAAATACTTAACTCATACTTATCTATATTCCAACCAATGCCTTTTGGTAAAAAAGTATCGTTTAAATTGTCCTCATTTGGAGTAAAAGTATTCGGTGCAAAAAAAGTAAAGCCGGTAATATATTTTATTTTTTTTGTGATAGTATCTGTACAACCAAACTCGTTTTTTACAAATAAATAAATAAATTGGTCTTGTTCGTTTGAAAAAGTAAAAACGGGATTAGGTAGCTCCGAAGTTCCTTCATTGCTAAAAAACCAATTGTACTGTGTTGCACCGCTTGATTGGTTAATAAAATTGACCGATGTATTATAAATATCAATTTCAGATATATCACTAGTAAATTCTGCAATTGGAATAGGATTAACTTGTATATAATTACTTAGTGTTTGTGAGCCAACACAGCCGTTAATGGTAACATAGTTTAAAATAACAGAATAATTTCCGGATTTATTATAACAATGTTCGGGGGAAGACAATGCAGATGAATTATTATCGCCAAAATTCCATTGATAGGTTTGTACTAATCCGGAAGTAAGTAGAGGTGTATTTGAAAACGTCACGCACAACGGTTCGCAGCCTTTAGTCTCAGACGTAATAATATTTGATTGTGGATTTGGAAGACTGACCAGATCAATAGTTTTAGTTACAGCCCCAGAACAACCATCTGTAACACTAACAGTATAGACCTGTGATGCTGTGACATTAGAAATAACCTGGATCGGGCCATTCATCCCACCCGGTTGCCATATAAAATTATAGTTTCCATTACCGCCACTTGCATTAGCACTTAAAGTAGCTGCTGCGCCGTTACAAATGCTAAAACCAGGAGTTACTGAAAGAGTAACTAAACCGGCAATATTTATCGAAGCATTTTGCAAATTCGAAACACAACCATTTGCATCGGTTACGCTTACAGGATAAACCGTTGTGGTTGTTGCTGTAACGGTTATTGTGTTTGTAAGTGTTGATGTTCCGTTCCAATTATAAATAAAAGGAGAAAACCCACCCAAGAGTGTTGAAGTTAAAATCCCTTGTTGCCCACTACATAATGTTAGCGCATTTACACTTAATAACAATGGCTGTGGAGAACTGATAGAAAATGTTACAATAGCATTACAGCTATTTACATCTTTAATGAATACGGAATAATTACCGGCAGCTAATGCACTGGCATAGGACGTGTTTCCACCAGTAGGGCTGTAGGTATAGGTATAACCTGGTGTGCCGCCGTTTACATTTACACTGACCGCACCATTTAAAGCACCAGAACATAAAACATTTGTTGTAGAAATAACTGCGTTTATTCCGCTGGTAGGTTGCGAAATTGAAACTGATGCCGTAAGTATACAATTATTAATGTCGTTAATTAAAACGCTGTAGGTGCCTGCAGATAAGCCGGTAACAATCGCAGAATTACCTCCGCCAGGCCACCAGGTATATGAATATGGTCCGCTGCCGCCATTCATACTTACGTTTGCTATACCATTTGAAGCGCCAAAACAAACATTATTTGTTGCAGATATGTTAGCAATTAAACCTGTTGCAGGTTGTGAAATTGATGTTGTAATAGTTGTAGCGCAATTATTTACGTCATTGATTAATACCGTATATATTCCGGCAGACAAACCGTTTACTAATGAGGAATTACCTCCAGAAGGGCTCCATGTATACGTATAACCCGGAGCGCCACCATTTGGGGTAACGCTGGCTGCACCGGTTGAACCACCAAAACATAGATTATTTGTTGATGAAACTATTGCACTTAGAGCTGCAGTTGGCTGGGCAATAGATGTTGTTGCAATTGAAGTGCAATTATTAGCATCCTTTACTATAACTGTATAAACACCCGCCGCTAATCCGCTTGCTGATTGTGAATTTCCTCCAACCGGTGTCCATGTATATGAATATGGTAACGTTCCGCCTATTGCCGTAACAGTAGCACTGCCGTTTGATAAACCATTGCATGTTACACTATTATTGGTAATGGATAAAGTTAGGCTACTAAAGGTACCAATAGTAACCGTATGGCTTTGTGTACACCCATTGGAAGAAGTTGATTGAACGGTGTACGTACCACCACACAAACCAGCTGCTATATTTGCATTTCCTCCGGAAGGGAGCCATGTGTATGTGTATGGCGAAATAGCACCACTTGCATTTAATGTTGCCGAGCCGTTACAAATGCAACCAGAATTAGAAAAAGAAACTGTGGCAGATAAAGGTAGAAGAGGTACACATGAATTATTCATAGAGTGTATCCAATTATTATTGGCAGCATTATTTGGACTTCCGGGTGTTTCATTCCCGGGTACATTCATAAATGTCCAGTTGGCTTGATTAGCAGGATTATTATCAACAGAATTATTCATTAGGGCAACTTTACCTGCAGCTGAGCCAGCAAAATAAATAACTGTTGAAAGATTATTGTTTCCCCAACTCACACAATGCACAACCCCTCCGGTAGGATTTATTGTTTGAAAAGAATCGTCGCCATTGGCCATTGATACCGGCGTCCAATTACCACAATTTGTATAACCAGTTGTGGGGTAAGCAGGCGTACCAACTGTGGGAAGCGCAGTATGGCGTTCTAGTAAGGTGCATTCGCTTATTGGAATAACTAATTTGCAATTACCGTCTGTCATAGAAAGATCTATAGCTGGCACCAACGCATTTATATCTGCATCGTTGTATATTAAGATCATTGTTCCGATAGGTATGCACGACCAGAAAGGGATATTTTTAAATCGTACACATCCTGATGCAATTCCTGTTCCGCCTCCCGTTGCATGGTTGCCATTGTTATCATCAATAATATACTCCCTGATATCTATGCATGGTATGGCATTGCATGTTGGTGTTCCAACTACAACAAGTTCCACATATTCTTTAGATCCGCTTGGCCCTTGTGAGACCTCATTAATTACCAGTTGCTGTGAAAATGATGTGTTACAAACTAAAACAACCGTAAAAATCCAAAAAAATAAATTTGTTCTCATTTTATTTAAAAAAATTACAAAATTTTTGTGGTTTAGGAGTTATACAGAACTGTATAAAACTTCAAGGATTTTCACTAAACAAAATTATTTATTTTAACAAAAGAATAGGGTAAAGGAATGTTATTTTTTTGTGAAAGAATTGTTGTGTAAAATTTACTTAATAACATTAGAAATGAATTAAAACTAGTTGTTTAAGCTATTTTGATTCATATTAAAATAGGTAGCGTTAATTTTTAAATAGCCGTGTTTTTCAAGGTTTGATTGTTGTCGTTCAAGTAATTCAAAATTGATGAATTCCAATAGTTCGTTTGAGGGTTTGCCATTGGTGTATTGTATTAATGGCCTTACTAAAGGATATTCCCCATATTTTATTCTCTGATTTTCATATGGCGAACAAGCTTTGTTGTTTTCGATATACAAATTCATTGCCCATACTTTACTGGTTGGTTTGCCCTCTACATTTACTATGGATCCTACATTTACATAACCCATAGACCCTTTTTCGCTGTGAATTTTTTCTATGATCTGGGCATTTCCATCTAACTCTTCGTAATGTGCTGGAAATTTTTTAACGCCTAACTTATCTTTTAAGTAATAACGAGTGCCAGAGTGTTTATCTCGTCCGTAAATTTTTATTGGAAGATCTATTCCACCTAATTCTTTCCAATTAATAATTGTTCCCTTCATTATCTTTGATAATTGAGATAATGATAAACTGTCTATACCGGTTTCGGGATGTGTAATTATTGCAACAATATCCTGGGCAATAATAAATGCCAATGGGTTAACACCTTTTGCCTTTGCGCTAGTAATTTCTTCTTCAGTTATTATTCTTGAGGCAATAGCTATATCGGTTTCATTATTTATTAAAGCTTTTATACCGTGTGATGTTCCTCCGCCGGAAACATTCACTATTAGGCCAGGGCGATTTGCTTTGTATTCATCAGCAAAGAATTTTAATAAATTCAATTCAGAATCTGAACCTTTAATTGTAATAAGTTTTTTTTGTTTTTCAGCTTTTTCTTTTTCAGTAGAAGAAGAATCAGTACAATTTACAAATACAAAAAAGAAAAGAAAATAAACAGAAGATCTAGTGATCAGAGAAAACGTTTTCATTTCACAAATGAAACATACATATCTTAACCTTTTGTTAAGGTTAGTGTATCAAAATGAAATTTTTTAATATTCCCCTCCAATTTTCCTTTCATTAAGAACGGGATCTTTAATTTTTGGCAGTTTTTTTGGAGTTATGTTTTTGTAAGGGTTATCTGACAGGCTTAATAAGAAATATTTTATATCCTGTTTTTCTTTAGTTGAAAGTTGTAAAGAATCGAAAGGCAAAGTTTGATGTTCGATCTTTTGTGCACTAACACTCCCACCACCTTTGTTATAAAATTCAATCACCTCTTCTAAAGTTCTGTAAGCGCCATTATGCATATAAGGAAATGTACTTGCAATGTTTCGTATACCCGGCGTTTTAAATGAAAAGGCATGGATGTTCTTTTTTGTAATTAAGATCCTGCCGCTATCGGGATCAAGTTCATTAGAGTTAGGACTTTTTAATGTGCCAATAACTTCAAATTCATTATCATTATAAACAGGAGGTACAAGCCCATTGAATAAAGGTAAAAAATGACAAGAGCCACATAATGCCTTTCCGGCAAAAACATTATAACCGTTTATTTCATTTTGGTTTAATGCTTTTTTATCTCCCTTAATGTATTTATCAAATTTTGAATTCAATGATAATAGCGTTTTTTCAAATTCAGATATGGATTTTAAAACTCCGTAAAATGTTATGGCGGTATCGGCCTTGCCGTTGAAAGCTTTTTTGAATAAATTTCTGTAGTCATCGCTTTGCCTTAACTTATTTACTATTTCTGCAGGAATAGAATTCATTTCATTTTGCGCATGTAACACATCGCTTACCTGGTCTTCTAATTGTAACGACCTTCCGTCATAAAAGAAATTTTTTTGATACATAACGTTTAATAAAGCCGGTGTATTTCTCTTAACAACACCTGATCGGTTATATTCAAAATTTTTATTGATCGTATCTGAAAAGGCAAACTCAGGTTTATGGCAAGAGGCACAGGCACGCTTATTATTACCAGATAAAATAGGATCGAAAAATAAATTCTTTCCAAGCTCTGTTTGCGCTACTATATTTGTTGAGTCGGATATGTTAACCGAAAAAAAATATCTGTTAAAAAAGGTTTTGTCAAATAAATTATTTTCACTGAAATTGATAGCGTAATTTACCGGCGTGCTTGATAGCTGTAATTCGTCCCTCATTTTTTGCACCATTGAATAAAGCGGCTTAACGTAATCTGTAATAAAATATAACCGGTTAAATGAATCGTACCCCTTGTTTAAGGATAGATATTTTTTGGAATCTGAAATTAGTTTTTTTATTTTTGGAAGCGACCGGCCTTTCTCTCTAACCTCTTCAATACCTTCAAGAACCCCTAATATGCCGTCAAAAATAAAAGTAGTTTCTTGTATATTGTCTTTGGTGATAGCGCAATCGTAACCATTGATGTTTAAACTGATAATGCGTACCAATTCCATTTGTATCATGTCAAAATACTGCTCAGTTCTTGGAGTTACACTTTTGTATTTTTTTCGTGTTTGAACGATCGTTTCCTTAAGGAGTCTGATCTCGTAAACTATTTCTTCTTTTGACAAGCTGTTGTTGTCGGTAAAAAAAAAAGTTTCCAGTAATTGAAAGCCGTGTGGTTCAATAACTTTATTGCCACTTTCAAGATCATGTTTCCTAATGGGTGGCCCATTAATATAATACTTGGCAAAAAAAGGCGAAACATATTCAATAACTGTTTCAAGATATTTGTAATTTTTACGCGATAAGGTGTAATAAAATTGTTTTTGCGTGATGGGCCTGTTTTCTACCACATTCTTTTCAAGGCTATCAATATTTTCGATGAGCTTGCCAAAATGAGTATCAATAATTACATTGACATTCTGCGGTTGAATTCCAATAAACGAAAAACTCAGTAATATGCCTTCAATGGCAATAAAATGAATTCCGGCAATACACAGTAAGCGTTTATTTTTACTGCTTAACGAACTTAATAGTTTCTGAATTCCCAACGGTTTCAATTTTTATAAAATAAATCCCTTCACTAAAAGATGTAGAATTAATATAGTGTTTATTAACACCCTGATCTATGACATCTGTATGATCATAAACAATTTTTCCGGCAGCATCACAAACAGATATCTTTACCTTACCCTGGTTACTGTTGTTAAATTGTATGGTAACATAATCCATTGAAGGATTTGGATAAACCGAAAGGAAAATATTTTCTTTGTATGTATCGTTCAAAGACGTTATTAAAGCAGGCCTTGGACATAAAGGCGCAAGGATGTGATAAATACTTTGTCTTGGTAAAGAAGCCGAACCAACAGGTATTAAATGTCTTTGAAAATTATTTACCTTAAAAGAAGTAGCATATGTATACGCTGTACTTGGATTATCAATAGTTGTAATATGGTACCAATCTGCCTGCGTGCGGTTTTGATTTATATCCATAATTACATAACCATGCGCTGATAAGTTTGTATATTTTATGTGACCATTGGCAGCCATAATAGCTGATGCGCCTAACGGAATGCTCATTCCTGGTGAAGTTACACTTGGCGTCACAAATTCAACACCTGCAGATCCCGCTCCTGTACTACTGTTATATGTTGCAGTGGGAAGGTCGTTTGCCCACGAAGAATGGATATCACCAGTTATTACAACCATATTTGAAATATTGTTACTAAGAACATGGTTGTAAATATTTGATCTTTGTGCAGGGTAACCATCCCACTGGTCGCCATTAAAACCAATTCCAAAAACCTGTAACGGGGCCATCATAACCTGTTGACCTAAGACTTTCCATTGTGCTGTACTTGAATCCATTTTGTTTTTCCACCAATTATATTGTGTTGATCCTAATAGTTGTCTTGTTGGACTTGTAACTGTTGCCCCCGAAGTACCAGCTTGCAGATCTCGCCCTTCAACCCTCGTGTCCATCATGATCAGGTCTACAAGATTACCGTATTTTATTTTTCTGTAGATCTGGTAAGGATTAATAGTTCCTGTTACCCTAACCGGTAACCATTCAAAAAAAGCTTTTTGCGCACATTGTTTTCTTGCGTTCCAGGGACCTTCACCAGCCTGATGATTGCCTGCACCATTGATCCATGCATCATTTGAAAATTCATGATCATCATAAACACAAACAAAAGGAAATTGTTGATGCAATCGTTGCAGATCAAGATCTAATCTATACGACGAATAACGCATGCGGTAATCTGCGATTGAAATAATTTCATTTGCGGGAGACCAGGTCCTTGATGGTGTTGCAGGATTAGGCGAATATCCACCAGTATTATATTCATATATATAATCACCAAGAGAAAGTACAGCATCAAAATCTTTACGCGCTAATAAACTCGCATACGAATTAAAAAGACCCGCTTCAAAATTGGCACAGGATACAAGGGCAAAACGTAAACTATCCGCAGCGGCTAAAGGCGTTGTTCTTGTTCTTCCACGTGGAGAATATTTTCCGTTAGCTTTAAATTCATAAAAATAAAATGTGTTAGGATTTAATCCTGTTGCATCTACTTTTACAGTAAAATCTTTTGTTGAATCGGTTAATAAAGTTCCCTGGTTAATAACGTTCACCATTCCTGTATCAGTTGCAATTTTCCAGTCCACAATAATAGATTGGTTTATCTGGTTAGTATCAGGAGTTACACGTGTCCAAATAATTACCCTGTCGGTCATTGGGTCGCCGGAAGCAACGCCATGATAAAAAGGTTTTAAGCAGGGTTGTAAAGTTATTTTATGATTGGTTTGTTGGTAAAGATCTTTCACCAAAAAAATACATATTAGGATCAGAAGCTTTTTCATTTTTTATTGTTTTATAAATTTTTGATTAATTAAATGATCATGCGTGTTCAATCTTAAAAAATACATGCCGCTGTTTAACTCGCTCACATCTATTGTTTGTTCTGCATTCAAATGCAAAAGCGAAGACGTTTCCATTACTTTTTTGCCATTAAGGTCAATAATTTCAATAGAACAATTTTCATCCTTGAACGAATCAAAATATTTAAATTTTAAAGTGATCTGGTTTGTTGCAGGATTAGGAAAAATATTTAACTGGTGATAAACATAATTTTCGATCACACTTGTAACATTACAAATAACATTATAAGAACCCGGTAAACCTGCATTACCTAATGTTCCGCCAGATACATTACTTACCGGTGAAATTGTATTTTGAGTACAACTTGGTACAAATATTTTTATTCTTCCGCCGCCGCCGCCACCACCTGTAGTTCCATCAGAGCCATTACCGCTTATAAGCACTTGTGTTCCACAAAAAGTTGCGCTGTAATTGCAGCTAGTGCCATTTCCTTTTTGACCACCGTTTCCTCCATTTCCACCATTAGCAACTAACGTTCCGGTGATTACCGCTTTGTTTTGTGATTCCAAATAAATTCCACCGCCTGAGCCACCACCTGCACCAGAACCACCACCTGAACCACATGATAAAGTAGCTTCTCCGCAATCGTCACAACCATCCGAACAACATTTTGCAGTAACGCCGCCGTCTCCTCCTTTTCCTCCGTTCAAACCATTTTCACCTGTTGCAGTAATAGAACCTGAGATCAATAACGTATCTGAGGCAACCAACATTACCATACCACCACCATTTCCGCCCTTACTTCCCTGCAAACCTGCGATGAACGAACGCCCGCCACCACCTGCTCCTGCGCCGCCTGAACCAAGATCAATATCGTTTCCTGTAGGCGTTCCAACATTATTAAGTGCAACACCACCTGAGCCACCATTACCTGGAATAACAGCATAACCTGTTGATACATTGGCACCGGTTGCTGTATAAGAATTTGTTCCGTTACCACCATTAGAGCCGTTACCGCCTTTACCGCCATATGTTCCACCTGAGCCACCACCGGCGCCACCACCAGAACCTATCATTCCGCACTCATCATTATTACTTAAGCACTGTTGTTTTGGGCCGGAACCGTTTGCGCCGTTAGCACCCGGAACGCCACCACCCAGGCCTAAACCGGCAACACCTTGTTTTCCGCCTTCTACAGTTACATGCCCTGTGTTATCTTTATTATTACAACCTGTTAATGAAACGGCATCGCCTGTAATACTTGTTACGCTTGCTCCGCCAACACCACCCAATCCGCCGGGATACCCTGAATTATTAGCATTGATCGTTCCATGTACAAAAACTTTTTGGGCATTTATAACTAATTTTCCGCAGGTATTAGAAGAGTAGCCTTGCACAAAAACTGTTATACCTGCAGGAATAACAAATTTTCCGGATACATTATATGTACCTGTCATAATAATATTTGAAGAAATAACCAGATCTCCTGCAACATTATTAATGGTGCATTGCGGATATAAGAAATGCGAACACAAGAGTGTAATAGAAAAAATGGCTTTGTGTAAAAATGTTTTCATATTTTATTTATTAAAGATTATTTTTTTATGGATAGGTTTATCATCAATTATTAATTCAAGAAAATAAACGCCATTTGAAGGTTCGTTTTTAAAGTAAACTTTTACTTCAGTAGTGGAAATTTCATCTAATGAAGCTTCCATTATTTTCCCCTGTATGTCAAGAATTTTTGCCGACTCAATTTTTGTTCCGGATAATGTTCTGATCACAAACGCTTCGTTCTTATTTTTAATGAGGGTTGGATAAACGCTTACCTCTGAGGCAGGTTCATAAGCCGCGAGTGAAGTTATATTGCAGGGAGGAATAGTGTTTGGGGTAACATTTACTATGAACGTATCTTTAATACATGAGTTAGGATCGTAAGCATAATAAACAGTAGAGAAGGCAGGACTTACAATTGCTGAATCTAAAGTTGTTCCGAGTGGAAACCAATAAACGGCTTCAGGCCAGGATGGTTTTAAAATGGCGTTTTGTCCCTGGCAAATATTTAGTGTAACCTTTTTACTTGCATTTTTCACGATGGTAAAACTGTCGTAAACAGAATTTGTGCTTGTAATAAATTTTGCATCCAAACGATTATCGTTTACTTCTATCAGCATACTTCCAAATAGCGTATTATTATAACTATAAAATACAGGATGTGGCCAACCGCTTGATGTACCACTGGTTTTTCCGGAACAACCTACAACGGAATAAACAGCACCCTTATGTGCTTTATTAATTAAAGTTTGTTTCTGGTATGGACAAACAGTTGGGTAAGATCCACTTGTATTATTTTTTATCATTGAAGCATTTAATTGGCCAGATGTACCATAATGCCCGTCCACTAAAAAAGAACGTTCGTAGCAATGACTATGGCCATTCAATACAAGATCAACACCACCATTTTCTAATATTGGAAGAATGTTTTGTCGCATATCTACTAATTCCCCATCCAGGAAATTTGAATTATCGGAATTATGACTTCCTTTTGTATAAGGTGGATGATGCCAATAGGCAATTACCCATGGCAATGTGTTAGCCGTAAGATCGGCCTGTAACCATACCGCCATTGGATCAGAACTGTTGCGGCCAACGCTGTAAGAATCTAAAACAATAAAATGGATATTTCCATAATTGTAAGAATAATATTTTTCAGTTCCGGAGGCAAGTCCACCAGCTTCACCTAAAGTAGGCAAAGTAAAAATATCAAGATACGCTGGTGAAGGAGAAAAAGGAATATTGTTATTATAATCGTGATTCCCTGGTGCGGGCCATACAACAATTTTTTTTAATTCATCCGCATAAATTCCATTTGCAAAAACGTTTGTCTGATATTCGCTATCAAACCCACCATCATATGCATTATCGCCTAACCATAACCATCCATCAGTATGATTGTTTCCGATGTAATTTAAAAAGCCTGTCTTAGCGCTAACCTGATTACTATTTCCGGTTCCTGCATCGCCAACTACCCAAAATTTATATTTGCCCTTAGTTCCAATTACAGGACTGGTTTTAAAATATTGGTTGGTATTGGCGGCCGTTAAAGTTGCAGAGGTTGTTGCAATGATATAATAATAAACTGTTGATGCATTTAAGCCTGTTAATTTAATTTCGTGATTGGTGACTAAAGAAGAGTTTGTTGCCTGGTTCGTTAGTGTACTTAGGGAAGTGCCATACCATACTTTTGTATCACAGCTAACATCGGTTCGCCATTTCAATATCATACTGTTTGCTGTTCCCATCTGCAGGTACGGGCCACGTGAAATATTAATGGGTGGAGCTGTTGAAGTACGAAAAGGAGTTGTTTGTGATACATCTTCACAAACAACTCCTATGATCAAAAAAACAAGTAATCTAAATTTACCCATAACTCAGGGGCGAAACTAAAGAAGAATTTTAATTCGTCTAATATCGAAAGGTTATCATTGCGTTACTTATTAATTACATTTTTGGCGCAAAATATTTACTTAAATAAAAGCCAGTAATTATTTATCCTGTATTTTTTATCCTTTAACGTTGTATAGAATACCTTTAGCGATGTTAATATTAAAGATAACTTAACTTATCTTTTTGGTAATAAAGCACAGTTAATTTAGCGTAATAAAATTAATTATGTTTAATACTATTCGCTCAAAATTATTGGCAATATTTTTATTATTTGTATTAATAACAGTAATAACCTCGGTAATAATCTTTAATTATTTTGAGAAGAATAAAGACTCACTTTCAAACATTACCCAAAATGCAGAGAGTACGCATATATTACTTTTAAAGGATATTAAAGTAACGCATGAATTTTTTGAGAACGAAACAATTAATCCGGTTTTTTTTGAAACACGAAACAGCAATTTGATAAATACACATAATAAAATATGTAATAATATTGAACAAGCATTGAACGATCTAAATACCCTTCAGGATCAAAATAATTTCGGGTTGAATGATTCAATTATAGATCTTAAAATAGCCTTCTCTAAATATAAAGTGTTAACAGCCGAAATGTTCAGGCAGATCCTGATCAGGGGATTTAAAGATTATGGTATTGAAGGAAATATGAGAAATTTTGCGCATGATCTTGAAAATTTCCAGGCTGAGATAGGGCTGGTAAATATATTACAGCTTCGCCGGCATGAAAAGGACTTTATCATTCGCCAGGAAGAACCGTATATTGATAAGCATAATAAATTAATACATAAGATAAAGGACGACCTCGCAATTAAGCATAATATTAGTCCAGACAAAAAAAGTAAGATCATAAAGATGCTTAATAACTATTCTATCGAATTTAACAATCTTACTGTATATGAGAAACGACTTGGTTTAAAGAATGGATTAGGCCTTAAAAAACAAATAGATGATATTTCAAATAAGATCGAAATTTCTTTAGCAACGCTGGTTGAATTTTCGGCACAAAAAGAGAAATTAGCGCTTGCCCATATTAAAATTGTGTTTCTTACAATTGGTTTTATTTTTATTTTGATCGGCATTTTTTCGGCATTAACAATTTCCAAAAAAGTTTCAAGTTCGATAACCCATTTAAAACAAAAAATAGATGAGTTTGTAAAAAGCGATTTTACTACAAGAACAATACTTCCAATAAATAATTCTTCATATGAAATAGATGTTTTGGCAACAAATTTCAGCATCATGGAACAACATATTGTTAATCAAATGACATCTCTAAAAGTATCAAACAAAGATCTGGAAATGCTTTTTTATGCAACCTCACATGATATCCGTAATCCATTAATAAAAGTGAAAGAGCTTACTAATGATGCTTTAGCAAAAACCTCGGATCCCGGGGCGAAAGAATACCTATTACAAATAAATCAATCATGGGAAAAATTAATTACCACAACTGATGAACTTGGAATAATAACGAACGTAAGAAGCGAGGAAATAAAACCCGAATTAATAAACCTCGATGAATTAATACGATCTGTTTATTCTGAATTAAGATCACTTATGCATTTTGATGATATTATTTTTTCTCTTGAAATTAAAACTAAGAACCAATTTTTTTCTTCGCCCGGACTGGTAAAAGCGATATTTAGGAATTTAATGGAGAATAGCATTAAATACGCAGTTAAAAGATCAAGTTTTAGTTTTCTGAAAATTTCGGTTGTGGATCAAAATGATGATATGTTGAGAATTGAAGTGTTAGATAATGGTATTGGAATAAATAAACAATACCACGATAGGGTATTTGATATGTTCTTCAGAGGCACTAGCCTTGCTAATGGAACAGGCCTTGGCCTTTATATTGTAAAGTGTTCGGTTGAAAAACTGCACGGTGCAATTGGTCTTGAAAGTGATGAAAGTACAGGGACAACTTTTACTGTGTTACTGCCAACAAACTATAAAAAGAAAAATGTTAAGGAGCAAATACTGCATAACCGCGAGATCTCGGAGCTAACCAACTTAACTTTAAATTAAGAAATTTTACTATTAAAGCATAGTGATTAGTTAACGGTAGATTAACATAAATGATCCGTCTGTTTTTTACTTTCATCAAAATATATTTTAGTTATGTCTTTAATACTTATAGTTGTAATAATATTTGCAGCCATTGTATTATTTATTTATAAACAAAATAAGAATAGGCGTGTCTTACCAAAACATATTGCAAAAGTAAAAGAACTGGCCCATTACTTTAATTCTACTACAATTCAGATAAATTTTTCAGTTCACGATCTGGATGATGGAATTTCAAAAACTTCGGATACCATAACATGTAGTATTTTTGGTATATCAGCATATAATAACAAAATTCTAAATGAAAGATATGAAGATGCCATAATTTTGTTTGATCCAGATTCAAACCAGTTATTTAATGTTGAAGAATTTATCAATAGCGGTTTACTTCCTGAAATTATAGTTAACGAGTTAGCTGATTTTTATAATATTAAGCCAGAGACATTTGAGTTTAGCGATAATAACGATCTGGCAACAGATTTTGTTTTGCTAAAAACAGGAGTATGGATGGGTGATAAAATTAATGGAAATATTGAATTGATGCAGGGACACGCAATTGCTTTTGAATCGTGGTCAAACTTAAGAGACTGTGTTGAACAATTAGAATTTGTGATCACCCAATGGCTAAAGAATGAAGCCGACGTGGAAAATGTTACGGTCGAAAAAGTTAATTAAGGCTATAGATCGGTGCTCTAAATGTAAATAAATTGGGAAGCCATGAGTATTATTCTTAATACTAAATTAAACTTGCAGTATTATTATTTACTTATACATAATGTTTAGAATATTTTGAAGTAAGTTCAGAAACTGTTCTTTGCTAAAAATATAAAACACATGAACAGAAAATTATTTCTCGCTTTAATTACATTTATAGTAATTAAAATAAGTGCTCAAAATCCCGGATTAGTTATCAGTGAATTTTTTCCAAATCCTGCTGGTACAGACAGTTGTCATGAATTCGTAGAATTAATCGCTACTAAACCAATTAATTTTGGATTAACACCTTATACTATAATTGTTAACAATAATGGAAATGCAACAACTGCCGGATGGATCGCTGGTGGAGCAATTAGCTATGCTTTTGCAATAACTTCAGGGTCTGTTGCTGCCGGAAATGTTGTATATGTTGGCGGAAGCTGCATGGTACCAGCAGGACAAAAATTAAGAGTTTTAAACGTTAAGTACGTAAATGGGGACGGTGGAATTGGCACACCCGCAGCGTCTGGCGTTTTTGGTAATGGTGGTGCAAATGCTGATGGTGTTGCTGTTTTTGATCTCCCTGTTGCATCTATTACAAACTCGTCTGTTCCAAGGGATGCTCTATTCTTTGGTACAGGTTTAGGAACCGCGATCGTAAATGCAGGTGTTGACGGTTATCAAATGCCTGTTAATGATCTTTATTCAGGTGGTAAATTAAATACCGGAAATTTTTTCACCACAGACCCCGGCCCGGATGTTATTACGGCAACTGGAATTTTTAATACAACAAATAATTCATGGACACAGCCAAGAACTTTTTCTGTAACACCTTTCGCTTCACAAACAAATGCCAGTAGTTCAGTTTCGTTAACTACATCTGCTGCTCCGGCAACTATTTCTTTTTTAAGTAACGATACTTCTGTAGTTGAAACAACCCCTTCAGCAACTATCTATTTAAAACAAACGGTTTCAAGTACTTCGGCAAGCGCCGTGAGTGTTGTTGCTTCAGCCTGGTCAAATGCAACAAGCAGTGATTACACTATTGCAGTTGCAACGGTTACTTTTGCTGCTAATGCACCAGTAAATACTACTGCATCAGTTTCTATAAATCTTACTAATGATGCAATTCTTGAGAGTGCAGAATATGCAATTTTAAAATTAGTACCTCAAATGAATGCAACTATTGGTTCAACAAACCAATGTACTTTTTATATTTTAGATGATGACAAAGTTGCACCTGTGGCTGCAAATACAATAAGTTTAAATCTATTAGGAAGCTATCAGAATTTTGTATCAGGTACTAATTCAGCTGAGATCGTTGTACATGATCCAACTACACAACGTTTATATATTGCAAATAGTATTGCAGGTAAATTGGATATTATTGATTTTATCAATCCATCTACACCAACATTAATTGCAAGTATCAACATTACCACGTATGGAAATATTAATTCTGTAGCTGTAAAAAATGGCACAGTTGCCTGTGCGATAGAAAATAGTTCGGTAGCTATTGGTGGAACAAACCCACAAGACAGTGGAAAAGTTGTTTTCTTTGATAAGAATGGAATTTTTCTTAAGCAGGTAAAGGTTGGAATGATGCCTGATATGATAACCTATAATAATGCTGGAACAAAAGTTTTTACAGCAAATGAAGGAGAACCAAATGATTCTTATACAACAGATCCTGATGGTTCTGTAAGTATCGTCGATATTTCTGGCGGTATTGCCGCTTTATCTCAAACAAATGTGGCGCATGTTACATTTACAGTTTATAATGGACAGGAAGCAACACTTAAAGCACAAGGTATTAGGATATATGGACTTGGAGCATCTGCTTCTAAAGATTTTGAACCGGAATATGTTACTATCGCAAAAGATGATTCAAAAGCCTGGGTAGTTTTGCAGGAAAATAATGCTATAGTAGAAATAAATTTAACCAATAACGCTATCAATTATCTTAAACCCTTAGGTGCAAAAAATCATAACTTATTGAATAAAGGCATGGATGCTTCAAATGTTACCAAAGGAGTTAACATTGCTAATTTTCCAGTAAAAGGTTTGTTTTTACCAGATGCAATCGCAAGTTACTCAGTTGGTGGCGTAAATTATTTGGTTACTGCTAACGAAGGAGATGCAAGAGCGTATTCAGGATTTTCAGAAGAAAAAAGAATAAGTGCTTTATTGCTTGATGCATCAAAATTTCCAAACGCTGCTGACTTGCAAAACAATTCAGTATTGGGCCGCCTAAATGCAACGGATAAACTAGGGGATACAGATAACGATGGAGATATTGATTCTATCTATTGTTATGGAAGCCGTTCTTTTTCTATTTGGAATGCCAATACCGGAAATTTAGTTTATGATAGCGGAGACCAAATGGAGTTAATAACTTCCACTAATTCTTTTTCTGTAATGTTTAATGCAAGTAATACATCAATAACTAAAAAAGACAGAAGTGATGATAAAGGTCCAGAGCCGGAAGGTATTGCTATAGGCGCTATTGGTACAAACACATTTGCTTTTATAGCTGTTGAGCGTATTGGTGGCATTATGGTTTATGATATTACTAACCCTGCAGCGCCAGTATATGTAACGTATGTAAATAACAGATCTTTTATTGGTAATGGTCCTGATAGAGGTGCAGAAGGAATTATTTTTATTCCTCAATCACAAAGTCCTAACGGTATGCACCTTGTTATCGCAGCTAACGAGATCAGTAGCTCACTTTCTATCTACGGTATTCCAGGATGTGCTTCACCAGTTTCAAGTTCTTTAAGCGTTGCAGGTAGCACAACAGGTTTATGTTCTGCCAATGGCCCAATAATTAGCGTACCATCTGCTTCTGGTTTAAATTATCAATGGAGTAATAATGGAACACCTATTGTTGGTGCAACATCAAATACAGTAATGGCAATGGCTAGTGGTAATTATTCGGTTGCTATAACCGGCGGTACAAATTGTTCTGTAAGTTCTTTATCACAAAGTATAAGTGTAAATCCTTCACCAACAATAAATGTGGTGAGTTCATCAAGTGTAATTTGTGTTGGGCAAACGGCAACATTAACTGCCAACGGAGCATCTACTTATAGCTGGACAAGCGGACCAAATTCTGCATCATATACTGTTAGTCCAACTGTAAACACAACTTATACAGTGGCAGCAACTGCAGCAAATTCTTGCACAAATAGCACAAACTTTGTGCAAACTGTTTCTTTATGTACCAGTATTAATGAAATTGCAATATCAGGTGATTTCAATATCTATCCTAATCCAGCTGTAAGCGAAGTTAAGATTCAATTTACTGATGCTGATAAAAAGTTGGTAGAGATATTTAATATGTTAGGTAAAAAAGTTTATTCTGAAAATATAAGTACTAACGAATTATTAATTGATCTTACAAATTTTAGCAAAGGCGTTTATATCATTTCAATTAATAATTCTTCAACAAAAAAGATAATTGTAGAATAAGATAAGATTCTTCACTCTGTTATATTAACCTGCATGGAATTTTTCATGCAGGTTTTTTTAATTTTTTTAGCGAGCGGAATTAAGTTTTGTTATACCTAGTCGGGAAAATATTTTTGTTTTAAAAAGTAGCACCTGTTAAATTATGGTGTTTTTATGTTATTTCAATTTTAAGAATATGTTAACCTGTCAAGTGCGATCATTTTGTTTTATACAGAATATAATTTTTTTATAACCTAAACAACTAATAATCCCTACATGCCTGACTTAGCTTTATCAAAAAAAAAAACAAGAATGAAACAATTATTTTTTACGTTATTACTTTCTTTTATAATTTTTAATGTTACTTCTCAGGTAACACTTGTAAAAGGACCTTATCTTCAAATAGGCACTCCAAATTCTATGGTTATAAGATGGGAAACAAACATTGCTTCAAATAGCAGGGTTACATACGGAACAAGTTCTTTAGCCCTAACATCTACAGTTAATGTTGCCGCTTCTGTAACTTCCCACAGTGTTTTAATAACAGGTTTAAGCGCTTTTACAAAATATTACTATAGTGTTGGAAATTCAACTACTGTAATTCAACAAGGGGCAGATAATTATTTTGTTACCTCGCCGGTTCCGGGAACTCCGGGTAATTATAGGTTTTGGGTTACGGGTGATTGTGGTAACGGATCAACAAATCAAACCAATTGTAAAAATCAGTACTTAACTTATAACGGAAATAATATTACACATGGTTGGTTGTTATTGGGAGATAATGCATACAGTAATGGTACAAACGCAGAGTATGACACAAAATTTTTTAACTATTACGAAACAGATATTATGAAAAAAGCGGTATTGTGGCCGGCACCTGGTAATCACGATTACAATAATGGAGCTTCTACAGCAACAAACGTTCCGTACTACAGTATTTTTTCAATGCCAACTGCAGGGCAGGCCGGTGGACTTGCTTCAGGCACGCCCGCATATTATTCATATGATTATGGCAATATTCATTTTATTTCTTTAGACTCTTATGGCACTGTTGGAAGTAACAAAATGTACGATACTTTGGGAGCTCAAGCCTTATGGCTAAAAGCCGACCTTGCGGCAAACACAAAAAGATGGACGATCGCTTATTGGCATCATCCGCCTTATACCATGGGCTCACATAATTCAGACTTTGAGTTTTTTGACCTTGGAGAAGTGCGTTCTAAATTCATTCGCATTTTAGAAAGCCGTAAAGTAGATCTTATCCTTTGCGGACATAGCCATGATTATGAGCGTTCAAAATTAATGAAAGGACATTACGGACTTGAATCTTCTTTTAATGCAGGTACGCATAACTTAAGTACACAATCAGGCGCTTATGATGGCTCGGCCAATTCTTGTCCTTATATAAAAGATTCTATCAATGCTAAAAACGGAACAGTTTATGTTGTATCAGGATCTGCAGGACAGTTAGGTAGCACCCAGGCACAATTTCCGCATAATGCCATGCACTATTCAAGTGCAACCCATGGCGGCTCATTTATCCTGGATATTCAGGACAATCGTCTGGATGCAAAATGGCTTTGTGCAGATGGTGTTATCCGTGATAAGTTTACCATTTATAAAGATGTTAACTCGGTTAAAATTTATACTGTTACTCCAACTGCTACAACAAACATTTCTGCATCGTGGCCGGGCACTTACGTTTGGAGCAATGCCGCAACAACTAATTCTATCTCAGTTACAACTTCAGTAAATACAACCTATTGGGTAAAAGATCCAAATAATTGTGTTGCCGATACGTTTAAGTTTGTTGTTAATATACCAACAGGTGTTGAAACATTATTTTTAGGAAACAATACTTCTATTAAAATTTATCCAAATCCAAATAACGGGGCTTTTAGTATTGATCTTAATAGTAATGAAATGTATACGATTGAAGTCTTTAATATTGTCGGGCAATTGATTCACCATAGCGAATTACAACCAGGTAATAACCTTATTCAATTAAAAGCAGTTGCCGGAATGTACCAGTATAATATCCTTAAAAACGCAAACCCCGTAAGTAAGGGTAAAATTATAGTACAGTAAGTAAATTTAAAACGTGCCTGGTTTTTTTGTTTCTTTTCGGAAAACTACATGGGTATCTCTATTTTTACTAATAGGGATACCTTTTGTTGTTTCATTTAAGCAAAATGTAAAAGAACGTTCGCCTGAAGAGTTTTGTCGGGAAATGGTTTTAAAGAACATAACAAAGATCATTTCTTCTCTTAAAACATCAGAAAATAGTATAAATATTAAGGCTGAACATGCAGACTCGCTATTGATCTTAGAGTATAGGCGGGCTAGAAAATACTATAAGGAAATAGAATTTTTTATTGAGTATTATTCAGCCTTTGATGCTAAATATTTTATTAATGGTCCGCTTGTTCCTAAGAATGAGATCGAGTTTGGCCCAATAGTTTACGAGCCGCAGGGTTTCCAGGTGATAGAAGACCAACTCTTTAGTAAAGACAAATTTAACTCCGAAGAATTATTAAAGCAATACAAATTATTATCTCAAAAATTTGATTCTTTATTTGAATATTATTCTACCGTTACACTTGAACAAGCAAATTTAAATGAAGCATTACAACTTGAGGTAATTAGAATAATGTGCCTTACACTTAACGGTTATGATTGCACAATTAATAAAGAAAGTTTAACCGAATGTGCTTCTTCTGTTTCGGGAATAGTAAAAGTTCTCGGAGCTTATAAAAACGTTCCAGCAGATAGCAAGGTTTATAAAAAAGCAAAAGACGATCTGAATAATTGTATAAAACAATTATTAAAAGATACTGATTCAGATAAATTCGACAGACTTTTTTTTATTACAAGGCATTTAAATCCTGCATATAAAAACCTCACTGCATTTTTGGTAAGTATGAATGTGCCGTCCTCGCAGGTAAATTACGCGGTTAAACTAAAACAAGTATCGCTTTTTACTATTTCAAACTTAAATAAGCAACATTTTTCTATTTACAGGTATGATACTTTAAATAATAAAGAACAGGCTTCACTAGGAAAATTACTTTTTTTTGACCCGCTTCTTTCAAATAATAATAAACGGGCATGCGCCTCCTGCCACCAACCAAATATGGCATTTACTGATGGTTTGGATAAGAGCATTGCTTTTGATAATAAAAACAAAATTTCAAGAAATGCACCTACCTTATTGAATTCCTCTTTACAGAAATTATTTTTTTATGATGGCAGGGCATTTAATTTGGAAGAACAGGCAGATAATGTTTTTCACAACGAGCAGGAAATGAAGATGTCGAAAGAGGATATTATTTCAAAATTAAAGCAAAGCTCCGAATACAAACAACTTTTTAAAAAAGCGTTTGTTAATTCGCCAGATACGATCATAACGTTTTATGCTGTAATAAAATCTATTGCAGAATATATTAAAACCTTAGAATCTAAAAATAGTAGATTTGATAAATATATTTCTGGAAATTATTCTACTCTTAATAAGCATGAGATAAGCGGTTTTAATTTATTTAATGGTAAAGCGTTATGTGGTTCCTGTCATTTTTTTCCGGTGTTTAATGGAACTGTTCCGCCAATGTTTAACGATAGCGAATTTGAAGTAATAGGAACACCAACAGACTCCACCAATAAAATTATGGATGATGATATTGGTAGAGAAGCAGTTTCCAAAAAAAGCATTCACAAATTTGCATTTAAGACCCCAACACTAAGAAATATAGCTTTAACTGCACCATATATGCATAATGGCGCTTATTCAAATTTAGACCAGGTTCTTGAATTTTATAATAAAGGGGGTGGCGCAGGATTAAAATTTAAAGTTGAGAATCAAACATTACCATTTGATTCTTTGGGTTTAACAAAAACCGAATTAAAAGACATTAAATCTTTTTTGTTGACTTTAACTGATACAACCAACCTAACTTCGGTACCAAAACGCTTGCCAAAAATTGACAATTCAAGATTGAATGCCCGAAAAATTGGCGGAGAGTATTAAGATCAATTTACAGTCACTAAAAATGAGTGCTGAAGTACGTTAACTTAATATTATCAAATAAATTAATCATCAGCCTTTACTAAATAATCTTAATAATTTGATTAAGTATAAGTAATGATATCCATTTGATGGCAGTGGTATTTTTGTACAAAACAAAACTTAAAATGAAAAATTCTTTACAAACTTTATTACTTAGTATGCTTACAGTGGGTGCGACATTAGCACAAACTTCTGTAACGGGGCCAAGCAGCTCTCAATCACCGTATCTTAATCCTACTATTCCTAACTCAACCATCACTTCAATTTTTACTGCCACACAATCAATTGGCAGTTACACTGCTTGTGGTTTAATGGATGGTGCTGGTGCCTGGGATAATGGTAACGGAACATTCTCAATGCTTATTGCTCATGAAATGCAAAATAGTGCAGGAGCAGTTCACGCACATGGTTCAACCGGCGCTTTTGTGTCAAAGTGGGTGATCAACAAATCTACTTTAGCAGTTGTTAGTGGAACAGACCTTATACAAAATGTTAATTTATGGAATGGTACTTCGTATACAACTTATAACGCTGCATCACCTTCACCTTTAGCAGCATTTTCACGTTTTTGTTCTGCCGATCTTCCTTCTGTTTCTGCTTTTTGGAATGTATTTACAGGAAATGGAACTACAGAGCGTATTTTTATGAATGGTGAAGAGAACGGAGCTACAGGTCGCGGCTTTGCACACATTGCTACTGGACCTAATACAGGCACCTCTTATGAGCTACCTCGGCTTGGAAAATTTTCCTGGGAAAACTCAGTTGCAAGTCCTTACGCTATAGACAAAACTGTTGTAGCTGGGATGGATGATGCGACACCAGGACAAGTTTATTTTTACATTGGCACCAAAACAAATACTGGAAATGAAGTAGATAAAGCTGGTTTAACCAATGGTAAATTATTTGGCGTTGCTGTTACAGGGTTGGTTTTAGAAAGTAATGCAAGTGTACCTACTGCGGGAACAACTTTTTCTCTTGTAGATTTGGGTGACGTTACTGCTGTTACTGGCGCTTCTTTACAAACCATGAGTACCAACTCAGGTGTTACTCAATTTTTACGTCCCGAAGATGGTGTTTGGGATCCATCGAATCCAAAAGATTTTTATTTTGTAACAACAAATGGTTTTACAGCTAATAGCCGACTTTGGAAATTAAGTTTCACTAATATATCTAATCCTGAATTAGGCGGCACAATTACTGCAGTTTTAGATGGAAGCGAAGGTCAGATCATGATGGATAATATTGGAATTGATAATTCAGGACATATTCTTATACAAGAAGATGTTGGAAACCAGGCTCACAATGGAAAAACCTGGCAATATACGATTGCAAATGATAATCTTACTTTGATAGCTCAACACGACCCTAACCGTTTTATTACCGGTGGTTCAAATTTTATTACGCAGGATGAGGAAGCTTCAGGAATATTTGATGCACAATCTATATTAGGTGCAGGTATGTTCTTGTTTGTTGATCAAGCGCATACAAGCCTTCCTGCCCCGGTTGTAGAGCCAGGACAAATGCTTGCAATGTACAATCCAACAACTGCCACTTCAAATCCTGAAATAAATTTACAAGGTAATGCTACAAATATTACTGATGGTGCTATTACAACATCAGTTGGCGATAATACAAATTTTGGTACAGTTGGTATTGGTTTTCCACAAACTAAAACTTATGTGATTCAAAATACAGGTACAGGTACTTTAGCAATTACGCAAATTGGTTTTTCAGGCGCTAACGCAAGCGAGTTTACTTTAATTGGTGCTCCTGCTTATCCATGGAATATTGCTCCTGCGGCTTCACAAACTATTACGGTTCAATTCGCCCCTTTAGCAGCTGGTACAAGAAGCGCCATGATTCAAATTGTTAATACTGATTATAGCGAAACATGGTATGATTACAAATTAGAAGGTAATGCTGTGGTTACTACAGGTATCAATGCTTATAGATCATTTGCAGAATCTGTTAGTTTATTTCCAAACCCAACAAAAGATGAGGCTACTATTAAGATCGTAAATGAAAATGATCAAAAAGTAACTATCAATGTTTACGATATTCAAGGTAGATTGGTAAAATCACCAATTGAAAAAGATATTGAAAAAGGAGAAAGCTTAATTTCTATAAACACAGCCGATCTAAAGAACGGTTTGTATTTTGTAGAAATAACTGCCGGAAACAAAGCATCAAAAATTGAAATGGTTGTAAGCCATTAATTATTTAAATACTAAAAAAGTTATAGGCTGGGTGTGCAAAGGCATGCCTGGCCTTTACCGTAAAATAGAGTTCGTGTAAATGAAACAAAAGATAATAACAATAGTTCTTTTTCTGTTTATAATTTGTGTTACTTTTTCCTTCAAAAAGACGGTCACCAACAACGATTATTCAAATGATTACCAAACTAAATTATCGATCTTCAAAAGCAGGCAGTCGTTTTTATTGGAATGTATTGAGAAGAGTGATCTTTCAACCGTGAAAGATATTGAAAAGATAAAATTACAAGTAAATAATACGCGCCTTGCTTTAAAAAGTATGGACCTTTGGCTGCGCTATCTTGAACCCATCTCCTATAAAAAAATAAATGGACCCTTGCCTGTTGAATGGGAAACGGAAGTGTTTGAAAAATTCGAAAAGCCATATAAACGTGAAGGTGCAGGTTTAACGCTTGCCGCACTTTACCTGGAAGAAAAAAATATTGAAAAGAATGTTTTGTTAGAGCTTATTCGTTCCTCCATTAATGCTACGCAGGTGTTTAATGCAGATTCTATTACTGATCAGTTAAAGGAACACCATCACTTTTTTTTATGCAATCGCTTATTTTTATTAAACCTTGCAGCTATTTATACTACTGGTTTTGAATGTCCGGAGCATGAACAAGTAATTCCAGAGTTACGTGCTATGTTGGATGCGGTATATAAAACATACGTTTCGTTTAATTCAAGTTTCGAAGGCACGGTATTACCAACTAATTATATTGAATTATACAATGCAACTATAGAGTTCGTAAAAAAACAACCGTCAGATCCCGGGCAATTTGACCACTTTACATTCATAAAGGATTATATTAATCCATTATTTACCATTAACCAGCAACTAATAAAAGAATATAATGTAAGCACAAAAAGTAATGTTGATTATTCGTTAAATAAAAACAGCGCATCAATTTTTAGTAAGAATTTATATAATGGACAAAATTCAAAAGGCATTTTTTTACGTGTACAGGATAAAAAAGTATTAGCTGAAATAGAAAAAATAGGAAAATTATTGTTCTACGATCCTATACTATCTGGTAATAATTTAAGAAGCTGTGCCTCCTGTCATAAGCCTGCCCAGCATTTTACAGACACCTTAACTAATACATCCTTGCAATTTGATGGTAAAACTTTTTTACCAAGAAATTCGCCATCACTTATTAATGCACCGTACAATCATTTGATCTTATTAGATGGAAAACATATTTCTTTGCAACATCAAACAAAAGATGTTATAACAAATCCAATAGAGTTAGGCAGTAACGAACAGGAGGTATTAAAAAAAATATTAAGCTGTAACGACTATAAAACTGCTTTTAAAGAATTTTTAAAATATACACCTGCTGAGAAAGAAATAACTATTGAACATGTGTCGTCGGCTATTACTTTATATTATGGTAAATTCAGTAAATATTATTCACCATTTGATTTGGCTATGAATAACAATGTTGCGCTTGAAGAGCCCGTAAAAAAAGGCTTTAATGTTTTTATGAGTAAAGCGCAATGTGCTACTTGTCATTTTGCGCCGCAGTTTAACGGTGTAAAACCTCCGTATGTTGGTTCTGAATTTGAAGTTTTGGGAGTGCCAAACGATACTACTTACAAAGAGTTAAGTTTGGATAAGGGTAGGTTTGGTATAAATCCTGCAGCCGAAATGGCAAATGCATTCAGAACCGGAACTATCAGGAATGCTGCAAAAACCGCACCTTATATGCATAATGGCGTGTTTAATACATTAGATCAGGTTATTGATTTTTATGATGCAGGCGGAGGTATTGGTAAAGGTTTGCACGTTCCAAATCAAACTTTATCATCCGATTCATTGCATTTAAGTAAAGAAGACAAAAGTAATTTGCTTGCTTTTATTAGATCGTTGAATGAAAAGATCGAATTTGAAACTGTCCCCGAAAAATTACCGGTGTCAAAAATTAAAAGTTTAAATAAACGAAAAGTAAGTGGCGAATATTAATTTATAAAAATGAAGTACTCAAAAATAATTATCTTATCTATTATAGCATTTGTTTTAATTCAGTGTCATTCGCAAAAGAAAGCGCAATACGAATTGCCGGAGGCAATGCTCCCACATGTAAAAGTAATGTACACCGTTCAGTGCGATAAAGGCCAGATCTTATATGATCTTAATTGTGCAAAATGTCATAATACAATAGTAAAGGGCAGACAAGTGATCCCTGATTTTAAGCCAGAACAATTAACAGGTTATACATTACGCGTTGCAAATGCCCAGCATGAAAAAAACATGCCCGATACTTTGGTAACTGAAGAAGAGCTTAGTATTATAATGACCTTTTTAGGTTATAAGAAAAAAAATAACCCACTTGTTCCTTGCTGTAAAGGCAAGTAACCCTATTTATATTTAAAAGTAAAGAACAGCACCTTGTAATATAACTCTATCACCAGGACAGGGAACGCTAAGTCGTAAGTAAAAGATACGTTTATTTTTTTGACTTAGATCAATTGATAAGTTATTTTTTCTGTCATAAATTTGCAGGTAAATAATTTATATTAACATAATTATTCAGTTAAAACAATCAATATGAGTAAACTAAATTCATTCACATTTATTACCCTCAATGGATTTTACAAAGGCCAAAATGAGGATACAAGCTGGCACATTCATGGTAATGAAGCCACTAAATATTCAGAGACAGCATCGAAGTCTGATAACATATTACTTTTCGGAAGAAGAACATATGAAATGATGTACAGTTTTTGGCCCACAACTATGGCAGCAGAATCATTTCCTGTAGTCGCCAAAAATATGAACTCGGCACAAAAGATTGTTTGTTCAAACTCATTGAAAAAAGCTGACTGGCAAAACACAACAATTATGAGTGGGGATATTATTAAGCAGATCTCACAACTAAAGAATACTTCAAAAAAAGGGATAACGATTTTAGGTAGTGGAAGCCTTATTACTCAATTATCAGATGCCGGTCTTATTGATGAGTATGCTATTATGCTTGACCCGGTAGCTTTGGGAAATGGCACATCGCTTTTTAGCGGAGTAAAAAATAAACTGGATTTGAAACTCACGTCAAGTCGCAGTTTTGAAAAGGATAATATTTTGTTGCTTAACTACGAGAGGAAAGATTAGAACTATACATTCATACCGTTATTAAGTATTTCTCCGTCCTGCATGGTAATTGTTCTGTCAGATGCTTTTGCAAAATCGTTATCGTGAGTAACTGCAATAATAGTTTGTCCAAATTCTGAAGTGAGCTGCTTAAATATATCAAAAACAATTTGGGTGTTCTTACTATCTAAATTGCCTGTTGGCTCGTCTCCCATAATTATTTTAGGATCATTAATAAGTGCCCTTGCAATTGCCACGCGCTGTTGCTGTCCACCCGAAAGTTTAGAGGCTGGTTTTAATGCCTGATCTTTTAAACCAAGGATCTCTAATTTTTTATAGGCCCTTTCTTCAATTTCTTCCCTGGTATAATGGCCTAACCGCAAAGCAGGAATCATTACATTTTTTAAACATGTAAACTCCGGCAACAAATAATGAAATTGAAAAACAAAACCAATTTTTTCATTTCTAATTTCGGCCAAAGAATTTTGAGTTAAACCGGTTACTTTTTTTTCATCTATCCAAATTTCTCCATCATAATCCCTATCCATAGTTGACAGTAAATAGAGTAGGGTAGATTTGCCACACCCCGATTTACCTACCAGAGTTAAAAACTCGCCCTTGTAGGCATCAATAGAAATATTATTTAATACCCTGAATTTTTCAGGGTCATAAAAATATTTTCCAACATTTTTTGTTTGTAGTACTATTTGCCTGTTCATCATTTCCTGAAAATTGAAACCGGATCTACATTTGCTGCTTTACGTGCGGGAATATATCCTGCAAAAAAAGTGACCAGGAACCCAAAACTTAACCCTTTAAGATATTGGCTGGGTTCAAATCTTATCGGAAAAAAACCAATATCACCGCCCACATAAACATGAGATAATACATTTACCAGAACTGTAGCAAGTGTTAAACCTAACGCGATCCCTAAAAAACCAATTATCAAAGCTTGTTGTACAAAAATTCTAACTACATCACCCCCTCTAAAACCCATGGCTTTAAGAATAGCAATATCATTTATTTTTTGACTGATGGTCATATTTAAAATATTATAAATACCAAATCCTGCTACTAATAAAATAGAGAATGAGATGACCGTTATAATTATCTTTCGCATATTAGCAGCAGCCATAAGGGTTTCGTTAGCTGCTTTCCAATCTTCTGCTTTATACCCGGTTAATTTAGAGAACCTGCTTGCATAAATAGCTGCGCGATCGAAATCTTTAATATTTACATTGATATCAGTAATGTAACTGGAGTTTTTTTGTAATAGTTGCTGTGCCAAACTAATATTTATATATGATTTTGATTTATCGATGATGGAATTATTGGTCCTAAAAAGCCCTACAACTTTCATAACCTTATGTACATTTTTAGAAGAGGTAATACTAATGTCATCTCCTGTTCTCACATTCATCTTATCTGCAATGCCAACGCCTAATAAAATACCATTTTGCACACTTTTCAGATCGTCGGCATTGCCTTCTACTACAAACGATTTAATGTTGAACATTTTGTTGGCTTCCTCAATATTAATACCTGTTGACAGGCCGCTGATCTGTGACTTACCATTGTTGTAAAACAAGTTTACATTTGTTTGTGGTGTTACCACAATTACATTATCCTGGCTTTGTAATAACTTAATAAGTGCGTCTGGGTTTACAAGTACATTATTTTCGGGAACAATCTTAGGATTAATAATAACGCTCTCTATTTGCTTTTTGTTATTTTTTAAAAGCGGCATGCTTGTTTCATCATCTTTAAATAAACGAATATGAGGGGCAGTTTTAAAAATGGCCTCTGAAGAAATGCGGTCAAAGCCTTTCATCATAGAATTCATGAACACAAAAATGGCAATGCCTATTGTAACTCCTAAGGCAGCTATCAAGGTCAATTTCTTATTTGTAACAATATAAGAAATGGAGATCTCGGAACTAATATTATGTTTGTGCTTCATTTATTTTATTTGAGAAACTAAAACATCACTTTCTTTTAAACCGTCAGTTACTTCAACCCATTCACTCGAAATAAAGCCGGTCTTAACTTCCACAGGTTCGCTGCTACCTTTTAATTGAACCTTATTGCCGAAGTCTAAATAACCGCGGGGAATAACAAAAGCTTTTACTTTAGTGCCGATAATAATATTTGCCTGTAGTTGTGTGCCCGAAATTTTTAATGCCGGTTCTTTAGTAAATTTTACTTTACAAATAAAAGATTGAGATGATTCTTCAAAGGCGGGTAAAATTTCAGATACAACGCCCTCATAGTTTATTTCTTTTGTACTGTTTAATTTAATTATGGCTTTTTGCCCCTCTTTAATTTTAGAAATATTACTTTCATCAATATTTAAACGGGCGTACAACTCTGTTGCATTTCCAATTACCGCAATAACATCTCCTTTCCTGACATAATCGCCGGTTTCTTTTAGCTTTTTGTATACTTTGCCACCTACTACTGCTTTTATATTATTGTTACTACTGAAAAATGAATTAATATTTTTTTGTGATTCTTGTGATATCAATTGCTGATCGGCCTGTTGTTTTTGAAGCTTGTAAACTTGTTGTAAATTCAATAGATTGGTTTTTGAATTTTCTAGCGCTAATGCAATGTTCTCATATTCTAATTTTGAAACACTATTTGTTTCGAGTAATTTTTTATAACGGGCTACCTGAATTTCATCTTGTTTTACTTTTTCATTGGCTAAGGCAATATTTGCTTCCGCTTGTTTTAATGCCGGTGCATTATTAGAAACATTAATTTGCGAAATGTTTAATAATTCAGTGGCAGATCTATCGCTATAAACAGATTGTTGATTATCTACAACAGCTAATACATCTCCTGTTTTTACAATAGAACTTTCTGTAAAATTTAATTTCACTAAATAGCCTTCTGATTGCGCTGTTAGATTATATTTATCATTTGGCTCTAAAACACCAGAGGCAAATACCATCTCAGTAATATCTTTATATTGCGGACTTACATCATTTGTTTTTTTACCACAGGATGATAAAATGATCACGACAACAGCAATAGCAATTAATTTTTTCATTGTATTGTATTATTTATGTTAATTTTTGTTTCTGCATATTTTAGTCCGGCAAAAGCGGCGCTATAATTTAATTCAGCGTTTATCTTATCTGTAAAAGCGGTCAGTAAAATATCTGTTGAAATTATCCCTTCATTATACTGGTTTATACTTTTTTGATAGTTTATTGTTTTCAATTCATTTATTTTTTGAGCAGTATTATAGGTTGAGGAGGCTTTTTGATATTCAAGATCAAGCTGTTTGTTGTTAATTTGATTTTGCAACGTTGAATGCATATAATTAATATTGGAAATATTATAATTGATCTTTGTTGTGTAGTTGGTGCTCAAACGGTTAACATCAAAAGGAAAAGGCATTGTAAATTTTATTCCTATATATTGCGAAGTAAAATTATTGGAATTAGCGTCGGTAAAACTTAGATTACTATTTTGTTGCCAGGTTTGATTAAAAATAAGCGATAAAGTTGGAGAAAATGAGTTTAACCGATTTACATTTAATTCACTTTTAAAATAGGCGGATTGTAACTGAGATTGTTTTTCGATCAGCGAAGAGGAGGAAGCTTTTGGGCTATTGATACTATTATTGCCAACAGACTCTGTGATCTGCAAATTACCTTCAGGTTTAATATCGCATAAGATCTTAAGGCTATTATAATTTTGTTCCAGAGATAATTTTAATTGAACTAGTTTATCTTGTATATTTAAAAAATTAATAGTTGCGTTATTCACATCCTGTTCACGAATAATACCCTGGGCAAATTTAGTTTTTGAAATTAAAAGGATTGAATCAGCAGCACCTACACTTTGTTCCGTATTTTTAATTTGATATTGCAATGCAACAATATTATAATAAGAAGCCGAAATGGATTCAAATAGGTTTTTTTTAGCGACCAGATTATTTGTTTCGGTTAATTGTTTATTTAATTCGGCACTTTTAATACGAGCCCAAGCAGAAGGATTAATGATATCTATCTGTGGTGTTATGCCATAACTGCTTACATATTGTTGCCCTAACGATACTGGTTTTAATGTGCCTGCAGGGCCGCCAAAAGCCTCAGCCGGAAGATAACTTACCGGGAGTATTGTATTATCCGTCCAGGCTGCCGTAAAAGGGCTTCTTAAATTAATGGTGTTTCCAAGAGATGCAATTTTTGTCCACTTGGCCGAAAGACTTTGTTGATAGCCTGTTTTAATTGTAGCACTGTTCTTCCCGGCATACTTAAATAAGGAATCGAGTGAATTAAATTGAAGGGCCATCTGCGCGCTTAAATTTGTAAAAGCAAAAAAAAGCGATAAGATAAAAAGAAATGTATGGTTGTTTTGTTTGTTTGAATACATTATCAATCAAATTTTACTCAAAATTAGACAGGTAAAAAGCAATCGCTAAGTAAAAAAGGGTGTAATGGACAAAAAAGTTAGTGAAATGGACAAAAGTGGGGTTAATTATTTTTAAGCCACTTCAAAAGTAAAGGTGTTTTTTCTTTACTAACAAGAATTTGCTCTGTAAAAGGTATCGAAAGATTTAAAACTAATTTGCGTGCAAAATGTTGAGAAACATCTTTTACCGCCTTCCGGTTTACAATGAATTGGCGATTCGCTCTAAAAAAATCAAGCCTTTCTAACAACTCAATTTCCTCAAGAGTCTCACTTATCGAATAAACCTTGCCGTTAAAGTCAAGAATTGAGGTTATTTCATTTCTTATAAAAAAAACTGCTATCTCTTCCATTTTTATTGGAATGATCTTATCTTTTTGGTGAACTAAAATTGACGGGCTTGCTTTTTCGAAAGACTTATGTTTAAAAAGCTCCAGAAGTTCGGTCATTACAGGATTACCTTCTTTAACAGGCGTGCTTAATCTTTCAAATTTCTCGATGGCCTCCAGAATGTTCTTACGATTTACAGGTTTTAAAACATAATCGATGCCGTTTGCCTTAAAGGCTTCAATAGCGTAGTTATCGTAAGCGGTGCAAAAAATAACAGGCGATCTTAAAGGTATAGATTTAAAGATCTCAAAACTTAAACCGTCTCCTAAATGAATATCAGAAAAGATCAAATTAAAATCGTTGTGTTGTAAAAAATATTTTTTTGCTTCCGAAATGGAACTAAGAATTTTTACAACTTCATAATTATCCCGCAGTTCTGTTATTACAGATGCCAGATCTTCGGCTGTAAATTGTTCGTCTTCTATAATTACAACTTTCATTTTTTTATTAAAGCAATTTTAACTGAAAATTGAGTGGCTGTTTCTTTAACCACAATTTCTTCGATGTTTAGTAATTTGTACCTTTCATTTAGATTTTTTAAGCCTGTTTTAGGCGAATCTTCCAGCACAAATTTAACTTGTTTATTGTTGGTTAATTCCAAATAATTATCATATGCGCTAACGGTAATATGCAAAGGGGTTTCAGTAGTAAAAATATTGTGCTTTATGGCATTTTCGATAAGAGAAAGTATAGAAAAATAAGGAACCGTATAATTTTCCATATTAATTGTAATGTTAGTTTCAAATTTCAAAGCTTCTCCAAAACGGATCTTATTTAGAGCGATGTATTCGTTACACAATGCTAATTCTTCCTTTAGAGGAATGGTTTTTCTATTATTATTTATACTGGCCCTCAAAAACTCTGATAACCTGATAATATATTCTTCGGCCAATTGAGGTTGTTTTTTTATAAGCGCTTTTGCGGTGCTTAAAGCATTAAATAAAAAATGAGGATTGATCTGATCTTTAAGTAATTTGTATTCTGCTTCCAGATTTACCAATTTTAAATTGGCATTTTCTAAGGCAAATTTATTTTTGTTCTCTTTTGTTAGGATAAGGTCGGTTAAAACAAAAATGATCGCATTAACCGCTAGTATATTTGTGAGGCGAATAATTTCAATATTTGAACGATCAATTTTTAGCTGAGGATCAATAATATAAAAAGCAATAAAACTTATACCATACATTATTCCTGTCACCATTAGAGGTCGTTTCCAGGTCTTTATCCATGGATGCTTAATAAAAGCGAGGAAGGCAATATGAAACATCCAGGCAAATGTTATGGCGCATGTAGCGCCAGCCCAAAGAATAAAAAAATTAAAATGGTTTAGCCCGTTCGTTAAAATAAAAACGGGGGTTATCAGCATCAAACCCATTATGGGAGCAGTGCCAAAAGCTGTTTTAATTAATTGTTTGGTAGGAATGGATTCCATTTAATAAAAGTAAGAATATTTAAATGAATTTTTATTAAATGAATATTTAAATTTCTATATTTATGTACGCATGAATAAAATTGTCTCGGTTTTTATCCTATTATTTTCTCTTCTAACAATTACTGCGCAGGAAGAAGATGTTCTGCTTACTCTTGCATTAGATTCTGTTTTTTCTAAAGTGAAAGACACCGAACCGGGTGGATCGGTTTACATTCAAAAAGGCAACCAATCACTATATTCAAGAAATTTTGGCTTGGCCAATTTAAAAACAAAAGAAAAATTTACCGAAAACACGGTTTCTAATATTACATCTGTTACAAAAACATTTATTGCTTATGGTATTTTGATCCTTCAAAAGCAAGGTAAATTGTTGCTGGATGATAGCCTCGTAACCTATTTTCCAAATATGAAGAACACGGCCACGGCCGGTAAAATAAAGATCAAGCATTTACTTAGCCATAGTTCGGGACTTCCTGTCATTGCTACAAAAACAAACGACACACTTGTTTTTATTGATAGACCCGATTTTGAACCTGGAAGTAATTACAGGTACTCAGGTGTTGATTATAATATCCTGTGTTTAATAATTGAGAAAATAACCGGTGAAAAGTGGCAAGCATTCATACAAAAATATATTTTTGAACCTACCGGTATGATCAGTTCTAAAATAGTGAACGGAAATTATAAAGACAAACAAAGAACACAGGGATATAAAAAATTAAAAGGTAAATATACCGCATATAACACACAAAGCTGCGACGAAAAGTATCCATTATGTAATAGTATATGGACATCGCCAGGCAATTTACGTAAATATGTATATGCTATTAAAGAATGTGTTTTTTTGGATTGTGAAACCGCAAAATCAGCAACTCAAATTTATAAGCACGATAACTGGAGATCAATGCGGAATCCAACAAATGGGTTTTCATGGACTATTCACGAAGAGCCAAATAAAGATACTTATGTGGAATGTGCAGGATCCGGTTCGGGTCTTGCCACGCAGATAATCCTGCATCCCAAACAGGATATCATCATTATTTGGGTGAGCAATAATGATGTATCTTACTCGAATCTCCTTTTACAAAAACTAAGGCAAAGGGCTTATGTAAAATAAAAAAGAACCGCTCATTAGAACGGTTCTTTATTTTTGAATTTAAGCTTAAACTAAAACTAACTCATAAGCTTAAGATCAATTTAATTTGTTATTACCAAATATTTTGATGCGCTCCAGAATTTTTCAGGATCAGTGATCATTAAACTATTGATCGTTTTACCTGTTTTATCCCATGTGTAAGAATCAGCTGGATGTGTTGTAATTAATTTAGCATTTTTACTGTTAACCGGAATACTTGTTGTTTCTGTATAATCAATCTTAGTAAACAAACTGTTGTCAATATTAGAATTTAATTCAGAAGTTCTTCCAATTCCTAATAGACCACCTTTTTTATCGATCAGATCAACTTTTTGAAGATATTTTGATTCGCCTACAACATAATATGCAGTGTGTAACTGTGCGGTTTTTTCGTTGATGGTTTGCGATTGTGCCATGTTCTGGTTAGAAAGCGTATCAACCGAAGTTTGTAACTGTGCTACTTGTGCATTAAGTTCATTTAACCTTTGGTTCAGGTCGTTTAACTCAGCGTATTTTTGGTTTAATTGATCGTTTAACAATTGGATTGTTTTTTCTAACTGCGCATTTTTTTTGTCGGAACGATTTAACTTACGACTTAATTGTGCTAATTTTTTGTTGTTTGCATCCATCAACTCATTAATAGCCTTTATCTCAGCATTGATACGCGCTTTTTGGTCTGCCTTAAGATCTCCTTTATTAGAATTCATTAAGATAATATGTTGTCTTGTACTTACTGAATCTAAATTTCTTTCCACTTCGTTAAAAGATGTCATAAATTCATTTACAGATGCTTCGCGTTCGTCGATCACCGCTAAAAGTGAATCTCTCTGACGTACTACCGTTTCATCTTTTTGTGGGTCTTTACATGCTGTCATTATAATTAACGAAGCTGCTGCAATACAAATGTAATTTTTCATAATAATTTATTTTTTAATTTTTGTTTAAAGTTTATATCATGCTATTTTTATATCATGTGCAACATTTACTGAAAACTTTATGCCAAACGCCCCAATACTGTATAGCTTATTCCCACTGGGAAATGGATAAACCCCAAAGGCCAAAAAGGGGAATTGATTCTACAATTTATAAATATAGATGTATATTCTACACAATTCATAATTTCGAAAACTCTGTAAATCAGTCTAAAAAAAATGGCACGAAGTTTTCTTTTCATAAGAGTAACTAATCGTAAAAAACATGAATGTTCTCGAGATCAAAACCATGAAAGGACCAAACCTTTGGTCAAATTATCGGCATAACCTTATTGTATTAAAATTAGACCTTCAGGAACTGGAGGACAAACCAACTAATAAGATAAATGGTTTCTTAGAGCGTATTGAGAAAATGATCCCATCACTTTTTTGCCATCGTTGTTCACAGGATTATGAAGGTGGTTTTTTTGAGCGCGTAAAAGCGGGCACATGGATGGGCCATGTGATTGAACACATTGCTTTAGAGATACAATGTCTTGCAGGTATGGAGTGTGGATTTGGAAGGACCCGTTCAACAGGAGAACGCGGCGTATATAATGTTGTATTTTCTTATGAAATAGATACGGCCGGAACTTATGCAGCAAAAGCTGCTGTGAGGATAGCAGAAAAATTAATAAGTGGCGATGAATATGATATAAATGAAGATATTGCCCAATTAAGAAAGATAAAATTAAGAAAAGGATTTGGGCCAAGTACATTTTCTATAATTGCTGAAGCAAAAAAGCGAAATATCCCTTTTCGGAGTATGGAAAACGGGTCGTTAATAATGTTTGGTCAGGGCGTTAATCAAAAAATGATAAGAGCATCAATGACATCTGATACAAGTAGTTTGGGCGTTGATACTGCAGGTGATAAAGAAGAAACAAAACGGTTACTTTCAAAAGCATATATCCCCGTTCCATCCGGAAATGTTGCGTATACAGAAGAAGAATTGAAAGTTGTTATTAGTGAGATGGGCTTTCCCATTGTGATAAAACCAATTAATGGTAATCACGGCAGAGGTATAACTACTAATATACAAACATTAGAACATGCGATAAAAGCATTCCAGATAGCAAAAACTGTTTCAAACGAAATAATAATAGAAAAATATATTGAAGGGGATGATTACCGTTTCTTGTTAGTGAACTATAAGTTAGTGGCGGTTGCAAAACGTACACCTGCTATGATCATGGGTGATGGCGTTTCATCTATCCAGCAATTGATCGATCAGACAAATGCTGATCCGAATAGAGGAGAGGGCCATGAAAAGGCTATGACCACCATAAAAATTGATAAAGTAACAACCGCAATTTTAAATAGGAAAAATTTAACGCTCGGTCACACATTGCCTCTTGGCGAAATTTTATTTTTAAAAGACACAGCTAATATAAGTACTGGTGGAACATCTACTGATGTTACAGATACTATTCATCCTGCCAATATATTAATGGCAGAGCGCATTGCAAAATTAATGCATCTTGATATTTGCGGTATTGATGTAGTAGCAAAAGATGTTAGCAAACCTATTCATTTGAATAATAATGGAAGCGTGATCGAAGTAAATGCCTGCCCGGGTTTTAGAATGCACCTTAATCCTTCAAAAGGCCTGGCGCGTAATGTTGCGGAGCCTGTAATAGAAATGCTTTTCCCTCAGGGCAAAACATCACGCATTCCCGTAATAGCTGTTACTGGTACAAACGGTAAAACAACCACCACGCGTTTAACGGCTCATATAGCAAAAACCGCAGGACATAAAGTTGGTTACACTACAACGGATGGTATTTATATACAGGATCAGGCGATCCATTTTGGAGATTGCACAGGACATCAAAGTGCAACAACAATTTTAACCGATCCTACAGTTGATTTTGCAGTGTTGGAATGCGCAAGGGGCGGTCTTTTAAGGTCGGGATTAGGTTTTGATCATTGTGACATAAGCATTGTTACAAATATTTCTGAAGATCATTTAGGTTTAAAAGGAATTAAAACACTTTCAGAAATGGCAAAAGTAAAAGCTGTTGTAGCAAAAAGCACTTTTGATCATGGCTTCTCAATATTAAATGCTGATGATGACCTGGTATATAAAATATCCGAAGAGCTCGATTGTAACGTTGCTTTGTTTAGCATGGATATAAATAACGAACGAATTAAAAAGCATTGCGAAATTGGCGGACTTGCAGCCGTTATTGAAAAAGGTTATTTAACCATTTGTAAAGGTGAATGGAAAATACGGGTAAGTAAGATCGAAAATATACCATTGACTTTTGGAGGAAAATCCGAATGCATGATCAAAAATATCTTAGCAGCTGTACTTGCAGCTGTTATCCAAAATTTTAAAATTGAAGATATCCGTACTGCATTACAAACATTTATTCCATCGCCGGAACTTACACCGGGCCGAATGAATATTTTTAAATTCAGGAATTTTGAATTTATGGTTGATTATGCACATAACACGGGTGGCTTTATGGAATTAAAAACTTTCTTAGATAAGACAGAGGCTTCTTTAAAGATCGGGATCATTACAGGGGTAGGAGATAGAAGAGATGAGGACATCCGGAGCCTGGGTGTTTTTTCAGGAAAGATGTTTGATGAGATTATTATTCGACATGATAAGGATACGCGTGGAAGACCGCAAAGCGAGATCACTGATCTTTTAATGCAGGGAATTAAACAGGAAAATACGAATGCATCGATCACGGTTATCTCTGATGAATTAGAAGCCATACAATACGCGCTAGATCATGCTCAAAAAGGTGCCTTTATTGTTTTGTGCACAGACCTTATTCAGGAAAGCATTGAGTATATTCAAAACAGATTAAAAGAGGAGCTGGAAGAAAATGTGGTGTTAATAAAGCATTAAGTAAAACGAAATTTTAAATTAATAATGCATCTTAAATCCAATCTATGAATTTATGTGTATAGTCAAAAATGGTTTTTTATAAAACTGAATCGATCATTTTATCTGTTGGCTTTTTTTAGAGTAAAATTAATTCCATATAAAAATAAAACGCAGTATATAATACCGCGTTTTATAAAGCTGTCAAATCTAATTTTTATGCAAAGTGTAAAGAGTTATTTTACAGAGTGTTTAATTAAATGAGAGTGGCTAATTAAATATGCTAATTTTCAGTTAAAGGTTTTCTTCGCTTAAAAATGAAATCCAAGTCCTAAAGTTGATAAGCCGGTTGAAAGATCAAGGAACAAACCTACTTTTGAACTTAAGTGCGCTTCAGCACCTATATGTATGTCACCATATAATGGACTAGAATATGATCTAACTACTCTGTCGCCATAATAATCACTGTCCCATGTGGTTGTTCTGTATGCTACACCTAAGGATGCAGCTGCATAAAAGTCCCATTTTTCTCCGGCGTGCAACAATTCATCAAAATAATAAGTTGCTTTTACACCAATCGGGATGATGGTTTCTCTGTAATAATAATTTCTGTATGGGTAATTCTTGTTATTATCGCCCCAATACCTATAATGTCTGTGACTCATAACTGTAACGAATGGTGCTAATGTAAAATTCTTGAAAACATCAAATTCGTAATTTAAACTCAAGGCAGGTGCGTAACCGTAATACCCGATTCCAGCTCCCAGATTTAATGTTCTTCCGAACTTTTCTTGCGACCTTAGGCCATTTGTAAAGAGGGTTACTAAGATCAGTGATAGGATAATTTTTTTCATGGTTTTTGTTTTTTGTTTGTTTTTATATTTTATTTAATAGATGATTTTTTATTTAAGAACTGAGATAGCATCCAACTTGTTTTTTGTTGTTCTCCTAAATATTTTGTCATTAGGTCGGTGGTAACAATATCATTATGGTCATCCGCTAGTTTTGCTATTTCATTTTCTATAACACCCAATTCTTTTAGGTCATGCAACATTCCTGTAACACATTTTTCCTGGTTGCCGCTACCAGCTTTTTCTTTAATAGAAGAGGCTTTCAGTATTTCAGATGCTGTTAATAAAGGAATACCACCAAGCGTTAAAATACGTTCAGCAATGGTGTCAATTATTTCTGTA
>JAUXSA010000097.1 GCA_030681615.1 Bacteroidota bacterium | reverse complement strand
AGATCTTCTTTTGTACGACCAAGTTTTATTTGCAACTTTCCAAACATTTCTTCTTCTTTACCTTCTATTAAGGTCAGATCGCTATCTATAAGGATACCGAATTTTTGTTTTAGTTTTCCTTTTGTTTCGTGCCAGTTTCCTTTTAATTCAGTGAGGTTCATAATTTTTAGTTTTAAAATGTTAGTGAAAGAAAAATTGTTAAGAAATAGCATTTGCGAAGTGTTCGTTTACAAAAGCCTGTTGTTGGTTATCAGTCATTTTATCTGTCTGTTTAACATCTATTTTTATTTTTTTGAAATTATGATCTGATCTTAAGATATTATACAGCTCGTCTTTTGCAGTGGTTGGCCCAAATAAAAGCACAGATGTATAGTTTCTTATACTTTCTCCTAACTTTTTATAATACTCTGCCTGTTGGTGTTGTTCTTTATTATGCATTACATGCTCACTTTTACCTAAACTTTCTTCTTTTGATGCATGTGTGAATTTTGATTCTATGGTTTTTGTTACTTTTATATCATCTGTAGATTCCATTAAGCGGGCAGTAGAATGGTCCATCCAAATGCCTAAATTTTTAGTGATTGTCATAATTTTTAGTTTTATTAATTATTGTTTTTTTTCAAACTACGCAATTCCGATCCATGATCGCATTTGATTATTACAATGCTTTGTTGCATTGATTATTCAAATACTATTTATAAAACAAAAAGAGTTGATTAGTACATTGTACATGTGAACGGCATGCCATGATATATAGACCTTTATTGGGGATTATATACCCCTTTTATCCCACATTTATAACAGTTTCAGGTATATGCGTATTTATATTCCCAATTTTTCTATTAAACACTGGCACTATTATTTCTTAGTATCAAAACATAATACATGGGAACAGGATCTAAAAAATTTCTTCTTTCAAAAGGACTCGACAATTATTTTATTGGCGTATATAATGCTTATAAGTTTATTGGCCGTTTTTTTAAAGAAGCATTTAAATCGCCCTTTCATTTTCGCGAGATCATTAACCAATGTTTTGAGATCGGGTTAAAAGCCCTGCCTTTAATTACGCTTACCGGTTTTATTACAGGAATAGTCTTCACAAAACAATCGCGCCCATCATTAGAAACGTTTGGTGCTACATCCTGGTTGCCATCACTCATTTCTATTGCTATACTCAGGGCACTGGCATCATTAGTAACTGCTCTTATCTGTTCAGGAAAAGTGGGCTCAAGTATTGGCGCTGAATTAGGTTCTATGCGTGTTACAGAACAAATAGACGCCATGGAGGTATCTGCTATCAACCCTTTTAAATTTTTAGTTACTACACGCGTTCTCGCAACTACTATAACGGTTCCTATATTGGCACTTTATTGTGGCTTTGTAGCGCTTTTAGGCTCTTTTGTAAATATTAATGCGCATGAAGCCACCAGCTTTATCAGTTTTTTTGAGCATGGATTTGATACAATTACATTTCTCGACATTTTTACTTCTGTTACAAAATCTATCTTCTTTGGTTTTACCATTGGTATTGTAGGTTGTTATAAAGGTTATAATGCCTCCAGCGGCACTGTTGGTGTTGGCAGGGCAGCAAATCAGGCAGTAGTGCTTTCTATGTTCCTCGTGTTTATTGAAGAGGTTGTAATTGTGCAAGTGAGCAATTGGATAAGATTATATTAACATGCAGTCAGATAACCATAACGATATTATTGACAGGGATGACGCTGTTATCTCTATTCGCGGCCTGTATAAATCTTTTGGCGCGCTCGATGTATTAAAAGGAATTGACCTTGATTTACATAAAGGCGAAAATGTTGCTGTGCTTGGTCGCTCAGGCACCGGAAAATCAGTGCTGATAAAAATATTAGTAGGCTTGCTAATGCCTGATGCCGGTAAGGTAAATGTATTAGGCCAGGAAGTTGATAAATTAAAAGGAAAAGAATTAGACGCGTTGCGTTTAAAAATTGGTTTTTCGTTTCAAAACAGCGCTTTGTACGATAGTATGGATGTGCGCCGTAACCTGGAGTTTCCGCTACGCATGAATTTTAAAAGCCTTACAAAAAAAGAAATTGATAAGGCGGTGGAAGAGGTATTGGATGCTGTTGGCCTTTTAGATAAGATCAACCAATTACCCTCAGATCTTTCGGGTGGACAAAAAAAACGTATTGGCATTGCACGAACATTAATTTTAAAACCCGAGATCATGTTGTATGATGAACCTACTTCGGGCCTTGATCCAATTACCTCTGTTGAAATCAATGATCTTATTAATGATGTACAGCGTCGCTACCACACAAGCTCTATCATAATTACGCACGATCTTACCTGTGCTAAAGTTACGGCTAACCGTGTGGCTATATTGCTGGATGGTGCTTTTTTAAAAGTTGGGACTTTTGCCGACGTTTTTGCAACTAAGGAAGAAAGAATACAAAGTTTTTTTAATTACAATTTTATAACATAGAACCATGAATGAATCTCCAAATAAACGCGCGATTATAGTAGGCATTTTTGTACTGATCGGAATAATTTTTCTTATTGCCGGCATATTAATGATTGGTAATATTCATCAAACATTTTCAACCAAAATGCAGGTAACTACTTTGTTTGATGATGTAAATGGTTTGCAGAAAGGTAATAACATCTGGTTTTCTGGTGTAAAGATAGGAACTGTGAAGCGGGTGGAATTCTATGGCAAATCTCAGGTAAAGGTGATCATGAATATTGATGAGAAAGCGCAGGAATATATCCGTAAAGATGCTAAAGTAAAAGTAAGTACCGATGGTTTTATTGGTAACAAGATATTAGTAATATATGGCGGAACGGCCAATTCGCCAGCTGTTACAGAAGATGATACTTTGGGCGTTGAAAAAACATTTACCACCGAAGATATTATGAATACTTTTCAGGAAAATAATAAAAATGTACTGGCCATTACAACAGATTTTAAAACCATTAGTAAAAACCTGTTAGATGGAAAAGGGAACCTTGGTAAATTATTAAAAGATGAAGATCTTTATGATAACATTACTTCTACTACCGCTTCTTTAAAGAAAGCCAGCAATAGGGCAGAATTATTAATGAACTCTCTTTCTGATTTTAGCGCCAAACTCAATAAAAAAGGAACGCTTGCTAACGACCTTGTAACCGATACTATCATATTTAATAGTATTGAAAAAACTGTAAAGGAATTAAATAAAGTTGCCGATACGGCGGCTGTGTTTATTGCTAATTTAAATGAGGCTAGTCGCAACCCTAAAACTCCTGTTGGTGTATTATTACATGATGAAGCTGCGGGAAGCAGTTTAAAGGCAAGTATAAAAAATTTAGAAAGCGGTTCTAAAAAATTAGATGAAGACCTTGAAGCTTTACAGCACAATTTTTTATTGAGAAGATATTTTAAGAAGAAGGATAAAGAGAAGAAGTAATAAATTCTTACATTTATTCTTCAAACCTAAAATATGAAGTATTTAATTATTCCTTTTGCTGCATTATTATTTAATTGTTCAAATTCAAACACAGGTTCAAATACAAATGTAGGCACAAAAGATCCGGAAGAAGAATCTTTTGAAATGCCAAAAAAATGGGAAAAGAACTTTAGCGTTACACTTTATTCGGGTGGAGGAATGAATTATGAATCGACCAACATTTTTTTATTTGCAGATTCGTGCCGGTATGTTGAGATGAAAAATGGTGTTGACAGTATAAAACGTTTTGTTTTGAGTCAGGCAGAAAAAGAAGAGGTGCTGTTAAAATTAAGATCGTTTAATGTAAGCGATATTAAAACCATTGAGTTAGAAGGAACAGTATATGATAAAGAAACCAACCGTATTTGTTTTGCGCTTGCACCAAAACAGGCATTTTGTATAGAAACTGGCGCCACGCAAGGAATTAAGGAAAAAGAAAAAGGCGATTTTTATAAGGCATACAATTACCTTGTGAGCCTGGCAAAAGAAAAGGGTAAGTAAAGAAATATTCTCTCTTTTATTACTACCTTTAATGCCCATTCAAAATGAAATTCTCAGAATACCATATAGCCCCGGAAATTAAACAAGCACTTGAAGAACTTGGCTTCAGACGTCCCACCGACATTCAATTCAAAGCCATACCTTCTATATTAAAGTTAGAAGATGTTATGGCTATTGCACAAACAGGTACAGGTAAAACAGCTGCATTTGCCATTCCCGTAATTAATTTATTATTTACCCGCAAAAAATTAACCGGACCGGAAGGAATTAAATGTGTGGTAATGGTGCCAACCCACGAATTGGCCATACAAATAACCGAAGTATTTGAAAGCATTGCCAAATACACCGACATTACTACCGTTGGTATTTATGGCGGAGTAGAGCAGGACCCACAAATAAAAAAATTACAACAAGGCGCAGAAATTATTGTTGCCACCCCGGGACGCTTGTTTGACCTGGTTAGCCAGAAGCATATAAAATTACGCAGCGTTGATATTTTGGTGTTGGATGAGGCCGATCACATGCTCGATCTTGGTTTTTATAAAGACATTAAAGAATTAATTACTTATTTACCTCAGCACCGCCAAACATTATTTTTCTCGGCCACTATTAATTTACATATTAAAGATCTTGCATACACATTGGTAAAAAACCCAATTCGTATTCAAATTTCACCTAAAGATCCGGTCTCTAAAAATGTAGATCATTCGGTAATGTTTGTGAGCATGGA
>JAUXSA010000091.1 GCA_030681615.1 Bacteroidota bacterium | reverse complement strand
TATCTTAAATCTTTCGGTTGTTGATGCAGATAAAAAGATCTACCAATTGGTTTTACACGACATTACAGAAAGAAAGCAGAAAGAACAAAAAGAAAAATTACTCGAAAAACAAACATTAACCGGTAAAGTTGCCCGTGTAATTGCGCACGAAATAAAAAACCCTCTTACCAATATTCATCTGTCAATAGCTGAATTACGGCAAATATTAAGCGAAAAAGATTCGAAAGAAGATCCGGGAGAATTTATAGATATTATTGAACGAAATGGTAAACGAATAAACATCCTCATTGAAGATCTTTTAAATGCTACGAGATTTGACACTATTAATATTGGCGACTTTTATTTAAACGAACTTTTAAATGAAACATTTGTTCACATCGAAGACCGGGTGAAATTAAAAGAGATAAAATTCGAAAAAAATATCCAGGAAAATATCCTGATAAAAGGTGACAAAGAAAAATTAAATATAGCTATCTTAAATATTTTAGTGAATGCCGTTGAAGCCATCGATAGCAAAGATGGAATATTAAAGGTAAACGCTTCAGCAGTTGGCGAAAAAGCAACTTTAACGATAACAGACAATGGTAAAGGGATTCCGTCACAGGATTTAAATAAATTATTTGAGCCATTTTTTACTTCTAAACACGGCGGTACCGGATTAGGATTAACAGCTACGCATACCATTATATCAAAACACGATGGAACTATTAAAGTGTTAAGCGAGGTTAATAAAGGCACCTCATTTATAATTACACTTCCAATAACAAATAACTAATTCATACTTTCTTCCTGTGTTATTAATGTCCAGGAACGGGAAGGTTTGATCACACCACTTCCAATAAAAAAAAGAAGAACGATACTAGCTATCATAGCAAGTGCTAAAATAAATTTTATAAATACCATAAAAAACTTATTTACAAACTGAACATTTAATGGCGAGGTTGACATGCTTTTAAGTTGTTGATTTATTAATGGGTTCTGTTGTTTTATCTATTTTTGTTACATGTTCATTAATCTGCGTGTTTAGTTTTTTCTCTACAATATTTTTTTCTACCCAAACCGCATATTTATTTGGTTCTATCTTACGTTTTTTAAATCTTACATAAACTTGTGTAAATTCTGCCCCAAAGTACAATATGATCGCAGAATAATATACCCACAATAGGATAAGGATCATTGAACCTGCCGCCCCATATGCACTAATACTTTGATTATGTTTTAAATAATATCCAATTAAAAATTTACCAAGCAGGAATAGTAACGATGTTGCCAAAGCACCTACCCAAACATCCTTCCAAAGTATCTTGGCATCGGGTAATACTTTAAGTATTGAAGCAAATAATATGGTTGTTACAAAGATCATAACACCATAATCAAATATAAAGAGATAGCCGATCACGGTATCAGAAAAATAATGTTCGAGACGGTGCATTAATCCTGCTAGCAAAGCATTTACAACCAATGAAACCATAAGAATAAACCCAAGAACAACCAACATTGAAAAAGACATTAAACGGTTAAACAACAATTTAATAAATCCTTTTTTTGGCTTTGCCTGTAAACCCCAGATTGAATTAATAGAATCCTGAATTTCGCCAAACATACCAGTAGCAGTTAATAATAAGGTTACCAAGCCAATTATTGTGGCACCTAGGCTGTCTCTACGCAAAGCTGTTTTTTTTAATATTTCCTGCACCTGTATTGCAGCTTCACTACCAATAAAACCACTTATTTCGTTAAACACCTGGCCTTGGATAGCTTCCTTGCCATAAAACATACTGCCCAGGCCAATAATTACAATAAGCATAGAGGGAAGTGAGAAGATGGTATAGTATGCGAGTGCTGCACTAAGTTTAAGTACTCTATCGTCCATAAATTCAACAAATGATTCCTTAAGAATGCTCCACCCATCTTTGAATAATGCCTTATTTATTTTCATAATGATACCCACATTCCTTCAAAAACCGTTCCAAGTGGCATGAAATTGTCGTAATACAGTCTTAAACAATTGATTATGGATAATCAAAGAAATGAAGAGACTAGTGCGAGGAATTTAAACGCTAAAAAAAATAATCCACGCCGTAAAAAAAAGATCAGGGTAATTTTAGTATCAATAATAGCCTTATTAATAATTTTCAGGTTACTTCTACCTTATATTGTATTGAACTACGTAAATAAAAAATTAGGTGCGCTAAAAGAATATTATGGGCACGTAGAAGATATAGATATAGCACTTATCCGTGGGGCATATGTAATTAAAGACATTGAACTTGTAAAACTAGGAAATGAGCAAGGCGAGAAAGACACTATTCCCTTTTTTAGGTCTAGTGCAATCGACCTTTCCGTTGAATGGAAAGCTATATTTAAAGGATCTATTGTTGGTGAGATCTATGTTGAAGATCCTATTTTGAATTTTGTAAAAGGAAAACACAAGAATGAAGATGCAAAAGCAGATACAGCAGATTTCAGGCAATTAATTAAAGACCTTATGCCATTAACTGTTAACCATTTTGAAATATCAAATGGCGAGATCCATTATATAGATCAATTCTCGACACCAAATTTAGATATCGCTTTAAAAGAATTAAATATAGTCGCTGTTAATCTTACCAATGCGAATGACAGCACCAAGATTCTACCGGCACACGCCGATGCAACAGCTAAGGCTTATGAGGGCAATTTTAAATTAAAGGTAGATTTTGATGCCCTGAAAAAAACACCCACTTTTGATATGAGTGCTGAGATAACTCATGTTAACCTTGTTCTACTAAATGATTTTTTAAGAGCCTATGGAAACTTTGATGTTAAGAAAGGCGATTTTGGATTATATACTGAATTTGCAGCTAAAGAGGGTGGCTTTGGCGGTTACGTAAAACCTATTTTAAAGGATCTTGATATTGTACAATGGACAAAAGAAGAAGGCGATTTTAAACAAATCTTATGGGAAACACTTATTGGAAGTGCAGCAGAACTTTTAAAGAACCATAACAAAGAACAATTAGCAACCAAAGTAAATATTAAAGGCAAGTTTGATGATCCAAGCATTAATTTATGGCGCGCTGTAAGCTATGTATTACGTAACGCCTTTGTGCACGCCTTAAAACCAACTATCGATAATTCAATCAACATTAAAAAACTTGATGACGCAAAAGATAAAACATTTTTAGAAAAATTATTTGGCAGCGGCAAAAAAGATGATAGAAAAGAAAGAAAAAGAGAGCGGAAAAACCGAAACTAGGACTAGAAAAATAAATGTCACACATGCAAACTAAAAAAAGAAGACCGGGCCGATGGTTATTGTTCATTTTAGCTATTCTAACGATTTCCATCTTGGTAGTTTTTTATGTCTATAATCCTGGTAAAGCTCTAAAGTTGATCTTTCCCGAATTAAACAAAATAAGTTATATCACTACATTAATAAAGAACGACTCTGCATTTACTAAGATCTCTGTCGTTCTTCAAAATAAAAATCCATACAAATTATCAATTGATACATTAGATTTTGAACTTCAATTAAACGATACGGTTATTGCACACCAAAAAATAGTAATGAATATTGAGCAATCCCGCTTTGACATAGATACCATAACTGTACCATTGAATTTAAGCATTAAACAAGTGATGAGTTTAATTGCTAATATGCAGAACAAAGATTCAACTACTATTAATGTAAAAGGTTTCGCTGTTTATCAAACGTTTTTTGGCAGAAAAAAACTAGAGTTCGACAAAAATACAAAGATCGAAGTACCAATACCACCAAAAATTAAAGTGTTGAAAGTAGAAAGAAAGGGGTATAACATTCGCGAAAAAACTTTAAAAGCCAATGCAACAATCGAAATAATTAACCGTGGAAAAAACCTTGACTTAAAAATAACCGACATTTATTATGATATGATAGTAAAAAATACGATACATTCCAACGGTGTTATTTCAAAACCAATTATCATTAAGCCGCAGTCGAGCGAAATTATTACAATACCTATTGAGATCCAGATCTATCATCCTCTAAAAACAGCCTGGCTTGTTAAAATTGATAAAGACCGCTTAAATTATTGGTTACACGTAAAATGCAACGTGCAGGAAAACCTCACAGAAAGATCACTTATAAGCCCTGCAGAAATTGAAGCCAAAGGCATTTTAGAACTTGTAAAATAAAAAATCTATTCCCAATCCGGGACTTTTTTCCTCAAACAACTTTTAAAATTACAAAAAACAGCTATTAATATGCCCGAATTGAGGAATACTTAGGATAGAACTAAGATAAAATAAGCGGCATTATATTGGCAGGTAATAGTTTATAATAAATACAATAACAATGAAAAACATAAACTATATAGTGGCACTAATTCTAATAATATTTTGGGTTATTGGTTTTTTTACACATTTTATGGGGTACCCAATTCATTTTCTCCTTATTGGTGCGTTATTATTAATTTTTGTTAACGTATTGCACGATGACAGGAATAATCCAACAGAAAAAATATAATTAAAAATAAAACATAAAAATAAATATAATGAGCAACTTACTTTACATACTAGCAGTAATACTTATCATCTCATGGGCAATTGGCTTTTTCGCATACAGTGCAGGAAGTTTAATTCACATTTTACTTGTAATTGCATTAGTTGCAATTATTCTACGAATTATTAGAGGAAAAGAAGTTATCTAATTCTTTCACAAAATGTTCCGGCACTTACACTACAACATATTTATCGGGCGTTAATTTTTACCAAATCGGGATATGAAAAAAGATCTTAAGCAACGCGCTGATCAAAAAGAAAAGAAAAACACAATACCAATTAGCGAACAAACAAATTCATCATTTGCTTCTTTTAAGAATGTATTTATTGAAGTGGCCATGGTCTCACTTTTTGCTGTGCGTTATTTTAAAGAAATGTTTAAACCTCCATTTGAATTCAAAGAGTTTTTAAAACAATGCTATTTAACGGGTTATAGATCACTTGCACTTGTAGGTATAACGGGTTTTATTATGGGCCTTGTACTCACAATTCAATCTACACCAACGATGGCTGAATTTGGCGCAGAAGCCTGGATCCCCGGAATGGTAGCAGTTTCCATTATCCGCGAAATTGGTCCTGTAATTACTGCGCTTATTTGCGCTGGCAAAGTGGGCTCGGGCATTGGAGCAGAATTAGGCTCTATGAAAGTAACTGAACAAATAGATTCTATGGAGGTTTCGGGTGCTAACCCTTTTAAATATTTAGTGGTTACACGGATCATGGCTACTACATTAATGATTCCGGTTTTGGTTATTTTCTCAGATGTAATATCTCTTTACGGCTCTTATGTTGGAGTTAACTTAACTGATAAAGTTAGTTTTACACTTTTTTTCTCCAAAGTATTCGAATCTCTTGATTTTATTGATCTGATCCCAGCGTTTATAAAAACTTTTTTCTTTGGTTTCATTATTGGACTGATTGGTTGCTTTAAAGGATACAACTCAAATAAAGGCACCGAAGGCGTTGGCCAGGCAGCTAATTCTGCCGTGGTTATTGCATCGCTTATGGTATTTATTATTGATATGATCGCTGTTCAGATAACTACCCTATTTTCTTGATCGCTATATGGAAAACAGAGAAGCAGAAAATAAAGAAGTTAATGACAACAAAATAATTGTTGAAATGAAGAACGTTAAAAAATCATTCAACCAAAATCATGTTCTAAAAGATGTAAATTTTCAACTTAATAGAGGTGAAAATCTTGTGGTACTCGGCAAATCGGGTACAGGCAAATCTGTTCTTATAAAATGTATTGTAAAATTAATTGAGATCGATAGCGGTAGTTTAATGGTCTTTAATAAAGACACACTTACTCTTAAAGAAAAAGAACTAAATGAAATAAGAGCGAAAATAGGTTTCCTTTTTCAAAGCGGAGCCCTATATGACTCTATGACCGTTCGCGAAAATCTTGAATTTCCAATACGAAGAAGATCAAAAACAGTTACCCAGGATGAACTTGATAGCTCGGTGAAAGAAGTACTAGAAAATGTTGGGCTCGAAGACACGATCGATAAAATGCCCTCGGAACTTTCGGGAGGTATGCGAAAAAGAATAAGCCTGGCAAGAACACTTATTCTAAAACCGGAACTTATGTTGTATGATGAACCAACAACAGGCCTTGACCCCATTACATCGCAAGAAATAAGCGAATTGATATTAGAAGTACAAAAAAAATATAAAACAACTTCGATCATCATTACACATGATATTAAATGTGCTAAAATAACTTCTAACCGAATTATGGTAATAGATGGTGGCGGATTTATTGCAGAAGGAACTTATGATGAACTAAAAGCTTCGGATAACGAATTAGTGAGTTCATTTTTTAAATAAATAAAACTAAAATCATGGAAAAGAAAACCGGAAATACAATAAAACTTGGGGTGTTTGTAACACTTGGGGTTTTATTTTTTATAATAGGCATTTATTTTATTGGGCAGAAACAACATATGTTTAGCCGGGTATTTAAAATAAGTGGTGTGTTTAAAAATGTTGGTGGTTTGCTCGTGGGCAACAACGTAAGGTTTTCGGGCATTAATGTGGGCACAGTTGAAGACATTGAAATAATTAACGACACATCAGTAAGAGTGGATATGATAATTGAAGAAAGTACCCGCCGATTTATTAAAAAAGATGCCGTTGCCATTATTGGTTCTGAAGGTTTAATGGGCAATAAAACTATTAATATTACGCATGGCTCAACCGGCCAAACAGAAATCACTGAGAATGCCGTAATAAAGACCTCCCAGCCTATTGATACCGATGAAATTTTTGCAAAATTAAAAACCACTTCTGATAATGCAGCTTCTATTACCACAGACCTTGCCGTGATAATGCAAAATGTTAGTCAGGGAAAAGGAACTATTGGAAAATTATTTATGGATACCGTAATGGCAAATACATTAGATCAAACCATAACTAACTTAAAGAAAGGCACAAAAGGACTTGAAGAAAATATGAACGCCGCTAAACACAGTTTTTTATTACGAGGCGCTATAAAAAGAGCAAAAAAAGACAAAGAAAAATAATTTATTTCTTAAACTCAAAGCAAAACATAAATAGTCGCAAAGAACACAATGAAAAATTTAATGAACTTTATATTTTCCGGAAATCTTTGTGGCCAAACTCCTTTAAACAAGAAAACCGAAGCTTAAAGCTTCGGTTTTCTTGTTTAGTTGAAAAAATAAGAACTAAGTATGCGGTTCTTTTTTTGTAATATCTTCTACTTCAGTAATAAATTGAGAAACCTTACGATTTGCATATGGTCCGCCATATGAATCTACTAAGATCCCTTTTAAGCCATCGTTTGTTTCAATGGCGTAAACAATTGCATTATCACCCGGATCCGATTCTCCTTCAAATCTATAAAAGCTAACTATCTTTACATTTTCAGGAGTATAAATTTTATTTGCACTTGGAGCTTCCAGACCTTTTTCGAGGGCAATAAAATTTTCAGTATAACCATCTTTATATAATTTATTCATACAAGATGTCATGGTGGTCATTTCTTCTTTTTTAAAAGGTTCCATAATTATTATTTTTTAATTACATTAATCTAAATAATAAATGAAACAATCATGCCAGACGTAAATAGTTAAATATTACTCTGGTTCCCCATTTAATATTGAGTTAACATGGCAGAAATTTCCCAAAAAGCCACTTTTTAAAAAATAGAAAAAATATCAATTTTTATAAACTTGTTACACACAATAATTACGCCAGAATTTAGTGAGTAATAAATTCTACAATTTTCGCCTGAAGGGCTATTTTTATTGACTTTTATTTGTGAAATAAGATATATTTCTTTTTCTTTAATTTCCTATTAAACGTGTGGGATTTTAGCCAAAATGTTGGTCATTAAAACAATAAATTATGGGTAGTAAAAAAGAAAAAGTAGTAAAACCATCAAATGGTAAATCTATTAGTGGAAATGGGTCAACAAATGGCAAAGGATATCATGAAAAAGATACTTTGGTATTAGAAAAATCGAAAGCTTTAAAAAACGAAACAAAAATTTCAACACTTCATATTGATCCGATCGATAAGTTATCAGGGAGTTTGGATAAAAAAGAATTACTACGGGTTTTAACCGAAGTAAAGAATGGAAATTTTACAGCACGCATGCCAATAGACCATGTTGGATTAAGTGGAAAGATTTGTGATACTCTTAATGATATAATTGCATTGAACGAAAAAATGATGCTTGAATTTACCAAGGCCGGTAACACTATTGGTAAACAAGGTAAATTAACACAACGTATCGAAGTGCCTGTAGCCCGCGGATCATGGCACACTGGTATTGATTCCTTGAACACATTGATCTCCGATCTGGTGCATCCAACTATTGAGATCGCTCACGTAATTAGTTCAGTAGCAAAAGGAAATCTATCGCAACAAATGTCTGAAAAAATTGGTGATCATGCTTTACAGGGTGAGTTTGCACGTATTGCCAAAGAGGTAAACGACATGGTGAAGCAGCTCAACCTCTTCTCAATGGAAGTTACACGTGTGGCCCGTGAGGTAGGTTCCGAAGGAAAATTAGGAGGACAAGCCAAAGTAAAAGGCGTTGCTGGTGTATGGAAAGATCTTACAGATTCAGTAAATCAAATGGGCTCTAACTTAACTGCGCAAGTGCGTAACATTGCAGAAGTAACAACAGCGGTAGCTAAAGGTGATCTATCTAAAAAAATTACGGTTGACGTTAAGGGAGAAATTCTTGAATTAAAAAATACCATCAATACAATGGTGGATCAATTGAACTCGTTCTCTTCTGAAGTAACCCGTGTTGCCCTCGAAGTAGGAACAGAGGGTAAATTAGGTGGGCAAGCACAGGTAAGAGGTGTTGCAGGAACGTGGAAAGATCTTACTGACTCTGTAAATCAAATGGGATCAAATTTAACTGCACAAGTGCGTAACATTGCAGAGGTAACTACGGCGGTGGCGAAGGGTGACTTAAGTCG
>JAUXSA010000080.1 GCA_030681615.1 Bacteroidota bacterium | reverse complement strand
CGAGAATTTTACTTTGTTCGTTCCAATTTCCCAGGTCCAGTTACCTATGTGCGTTAATTTTTGAGCTTGTTTATACAACTCTTCGTTTCGTTCTAAACGCTGTAAAATATAATGACGTTCTGTAATATCCATAACAGTACCTTTCATCACAAAAGGTTTGTTATCTTTAAAAGTCACAATACCTTTCGACCACAGTATTTTTTCACGCCCGTTCTTTTGATAACGGTATTCGCACTCATAATCTTCTTCGCCTTTTATTGCTTTGTTAATGGCATCCTGTAATTTTTGACGGTCACCTGGATGAACAAAACCTAAAAAGTCTTGAAGGTTACTCGATCCTTCCATCTCAAATATTTTAAATACCTGTGGTGTATAACTTGAATTTCCGCCATCCAGACTCCATTCAAAGCTCCCAAAACTGGCTATTTCTTGCGCTTCTAAAAGATCTGTTTCATGTTTTTTTAAAGTTTCGTTTATGTCAATTAATTTTTCGTTATTGATATTTAAATAAGTTTCAAAGGAAATAGATATAGTCTCGTGTGTGTAATCATCAATTTCTTTTATTAACTCAATTGCAGTGTTAACATCCGATGTGTAGGCTGGAATAAATAAAAGGAAAGCTTTTTTACGAACATAAGTTGCAAGTGTTATGTCATTAACAACAAGTTGATCGCGGGTAATATTTGGTAATTGGTTAGTGACCCATTTCTTCACGGCTTCATCAATAAACTCCTGAAGTGTGTTGTTTATAGCTGCGTTAAGAAAATCTTTATAAGATGGTAAAGAAAGTTCTATCAATTGTTCTTTGGTATAAATGCTCAGGTCGTAATATTTAAGAATAGGAACGTCTACTTCAAACATCATATCTAATTGTTTTTCGGTAAACTCCCTTAGTTTATTTTTTAATAAATAATCAGCAAATACGGGCAATAATTTAAATTGTAGCTTTTTAATATTTGTTATTTTTTCTGAATTTCGCATAATGCTAAATCTTAAAACTATTAAAGGATCAACTACTAATTTAACGATTTAATCTTAACTGTGTGCAAAGTTGACGTAGAATTATTTCTACAAACGGGCTAATAATTATCCAAATAAATTTGTGTTTGAGCTCTAATTGTATGGCATTAAGTTTTTATACTATTTGGTATTATTAACAATTAAAAAATCAAAATTATGTTACGTTGGTCTGTTATTTTTTTAGTGGTCGCTTTGATAGCGGCGCTATTTGGTTTCACAGGTATTGCCGCCGGAGCCGCAAGTATCGCAAAGATCTTATTTTTCGTTTTTCTGGTATTATTTGCTATTGCCTTAATTGGGGGAGTATTACTGGTAAAAAAGAAGTAGATCTGGTTTTAATGTTTGAGTAAAACGTTCTTGCATTTTTATGTAAGAACGTTTGTGCTTTACATCTTGTTTATATAAGGTAATTACATAACATCTTTTTTGTTCTTATGCAGTTCTTCTGCTTCTTCGATAGAATGTGACGCTTGTAGGTTTTCTTCTTTACTTGTTAAAGCTGCAAGTTTACTATAATATTTCTGAAGCGTTCTTAATTCCTCTTCTGTCATGTCCTCCACACTTACAAGTCTATTGCTTGCTTGTTTATGAGCAGCTACTAACTCATTTAATTTTAATTGTATTGCAATAGCATCTTTATTTTGGGATTTTTGAATTAGAAATACCATTAAAAAAGTAACAATTGTTGTACCGGTATTGATTACCAATTGCCAGGTATCTGAATAACTAAAAATCGGCCCTGTTATAAGCCATATTACTACTACTGCAAATGCTATTAAAAAAGCACCGGTACTACCTGTGGCTAAAGTTACTTTTTGTGCGATCTTTTCAAAGACCGAATGATTGGCGTGCAGTGGTTCTTTCATTTGTTTTAATAAAAAAAGCCTCCCGGTTTGGGAGGCTTTTAGTTTTATATTAGTTTTTAATAAAACGTTTAGTTATTGTTTTATTATCGCTTTTATTTGTTATTTTAATAAAATAACAACCTGTTCCTAAATTCGACACATCAAATTTATTTAAACTGTTGTTATTAGTATTAGTTGAAATTGTTCTTCCGGTAATATCTGTTAACTCATATTGGTAATCATCAGAAGGGTTAGATAATTTTACATTAATAACATCTTTTGACGGATTAGGATATATTTCAAAGTTATTGGATAAAGATTGTTCTTTTACTTTTAATGGCTGACCCATTTCTGTAACTGCAAATGGACTCAAAGAGGTAATTCCCATTCTTGAGAGTTCAAAAGTGTTATTGGCCGAAGCTGTTGCACTACTTGCGCTTGCTATATCCCAAGCTGAAGAAGTGTAGTGGCTTACGTAAGCGTTGTTACGGTTAAAGCCGTTAACTTCTGCTGCTGCAACCCATCCGAATTTTAAATTAGTATTAATTGTACTTACACCTGTTGTAACGAACCAGGTTCTATTAACTACTTTTAAAGTATTTGAGTTTACAAAACCATAAGTACCGCCACTTAAAACGGTGTTCATTGCACGAACATTGAAATTTCCGCTGGTTGCACTTGAAGCTTGTTGAATATGAGCAGGAGAATAATTACTTGAGGTTCCGATGGGGAATGTAACATAAGCTGATCCTGCAGCAACATTCATTACTAATGCACCGCTGTTGTTTTGAGAAGTAACAATATAAGAGGAATCATCATATCCTGTAATTGATGCAGCAGGCATAATTGTAAGATCATCA
>JAUXSA010000076.1 GCA_030681615.1 Bacteroidota bacterium | reverse complement strand
CATGAAGCTATTGACAATCCAATGGTGATTATGAATAGCATTTTTTTTAGAGTTTTCATTTTGTTTAATTTTTTAAATTATTAATAATATTTTATTACATGAAAATATGATGCCAACTAAAATTGAAACGTTTTTATATTTATAAGACCAAAAGAAAGAGGCTAACCCCCAAAGAGAAATCTAATATTTATTTAATTAACAAGTTTTTACATTATATCAGCTTTTAATACTGTGACGGCAGCATATTTCACACTTTCAACACCATCTAATTTTGTTGTGTATTCGATTGTTTGTTTGGGTGTAATGCTTTTTTCTATTACTAAGTTCTGTTTATTTAATAAAATAGATTCTTTATTATACAAATTGATCTTTAAAACAATATTTTTATAAGAAATAGTTTCAGACAGGTTAAAAACGCTACCTTCTAAGATCACTTGCCTATCCTTAACAGTGTGTTTAATTGATGATTTCTCCAACAGAAAGCGTGCTGGATAGGTTCTTTCAATATCTAATTTTTTTTCAGTAATATCATCTTTATGACTAGGGTTTAACGAAGCGCTAAAAACATAAATAATAGCACCCATTATTATAACAGCAGTTAGTATTGATATTTGGATGAATATTTCTTTATTTTTTATACGAGTGCTCATAAAGAATAGTTTAAACATTAAAGACTTTCATTATTAGAACGATAATATAATCAGGATCCTGTTTTCTCATATTTATAAGATTTTATAAGATCCATTTTAATAAGACTTTCAACTCCTATTAGTGTTGGCAAGTATGTTATCTTTTCAGTCTCATAAATATTAATAATACTATCAAAAATATATTCATATTCTTTTTGAAACCTAAATGGAAGACCGCGCTTATTATTAAAAAGTTCCAAAAAAGTAAGGTCAATAATTTCAAGACTTGGTAAAGTAAACCATACGTGTGGATTTATATTTTTATTTTGAAATGAAGTTTTATATCTAAGATCATTTAAATCGCCGTCTTTTAAACTGAATACTTCTTTTTCTTTAAAATAAACGCTGCCTATAGTTAATGCAACAGGACAATTCAAATAATCTTCTAAATAAGATTTAAATTTTACATTTAATTCGATTGAATCTTCCTCTAAATAAGTAGAATTTAAATCTCGTAAACACCTGAATAAATGATTTAAAACGCCTGCTTTATTTTCTTTATTTTTATATTCTTTACTTTTTTTATCGCCTAACTTTAAATCGTTAACTGTTATACCTATATCTAATTGTACAGTTCGCCTTATAGCTTCAGAAAAAAGATTTTTGTATTGGTTAACCATAAATTTTAAGCTTTTATATTTGCCTCTTCATACACGATGGAGATATCTGTTTCAACAATTAAAGGAAAAAAATCCACGATCGGTATTTGTTTCGCAAAATAATCTAATTGATATCTTTTTGTTTGTTCTTCTAATTTATTCCAATCCCATTTATTTACCGAATCGCCTTTCCATTCATTCGTATCATAAAGATCAATGCTACATTTAACCTTATCTATTAATTCTCCATTACGAATAACTTTAGTGATTGCTATATAATTAGTGCCGCCGATCATGTAATACTCAAAATAGAATTTATATTCTTTTAAAAAATCGTTCAGGGTCATTCTTAAGTTTCTATTTTTCTTTAAAAAAATCAGTAATAATGTCTCTTAAACAAAAAGGCACTCCTTACTATATATAAGATGAATGAAAAGTGCAAAAGGTTGGAAAATATATAAATATTTACGAATTATTTTTTATAACTACCTAAGTATCTAATAATGTGTAGATTCGGATGATTACCTTCTAAAAGAAGCTATTAAAAATTAATTGATTAATTTTATTTTGTATTGAAGTAAAAATCAACAATTGCGTCTTTCCCGCTTTCATTAGCGAATAACAATTTTACTTTTTTGCTTATCCATTGAAAATTACCAGGTTTGTTTGGTGATTTTTTGTCAGGTGATCCGTATTTTTCCATTAACTGCGTTAGAAAAAGCTGCCCGTTTGAATTTTTAGTTTTAAGGGATATGGCAGACAAAGAGTTTTTGAAAAACGTGAGTCTTACGTATTCAAATTCAACGCCATCAAAATTAATTATTGCTTCATTTAAAGAATAAAGCTTTGTGAGACCCTCCTCTATCTCTAGAGTTAAGTTTTTATAACTACTTGAGGAAGTTCCAAATAAGTATGTTTTAAAGCCATTATCAATATCAAGTTTGTTTTTTTGAGCCAATCCTAAAAATGGAACTAGAATTATTATAAGTATATATTTCATATATCTTTTTAGTAATTAAAATTTAAAATTAACCCCAACGGTTAAACAGAATTAATAAATTAAATGAACAGAGGATTCGAGTGTTCTATTTGCAATAACGGTATTGCTATATATGATATACACTAAAAAAGCGAGGCCAAAGAAGATCAAAAAAAACAGTCCCGCAACAAGCAGTTGTTTTCGTTTTTTATATTGATTAAAGATATAAGGTTGAACATGAAGCAATTCATTCAACTCACTTATATATTCTACTGTTGACCATTCTGGCATACCTATGTAATAGGCCATGGTATCCTTTTCAAGTTTATATCTTTTTAATTTATCAATAGTAAAAGGGCCTTTCGGTTTATCATTCACCATAATATAATACCTTTTCATAATTTTTAGTTCGGATGATCCTCTATATTATAGATGCTATAAAAAGCCAAAAGGTTGGAACTTTAATAAATAATAATCTTTAATTCTATTGTTTTAAAAACTGTATTTTGAGTTCAGATAAACTCCCAGTAAGGCATTTTTGGTTATATTAAACGCAGCCGGCATTTTATTATTGCCGGCAAAGTTGTTGTGGAATCCATACTCCCCGTTAAATCCGTATCCCAAAATAATTCTTTTAAATGTTTTCTCTTGGCCAATTGCAATTTTAAAACCATAATCGGTTTTTGTATACTTATCACTATGAGTATTAATTGCATAATTATAAGTGTGTTTAAAGTTTTTAAGATAAGAACCATACAACCCGGCCCTAAAAGTATACTTGGAAGATATTTTGTTATGAGGAGATTGATTTAAATTTAGCTGATACAGTAACGTAAGCTTAGTATAATTAAATTGTAATGTATGGATGTAATATTTTCCCTCAATAAACTCACCATACTGTTGTTGCGACCTTGAATTAATATACAATTCTGATGTTAATGCATTATATTTTGAAAAATTATAAGCTGCAACTAATCCATAACTCCCTGCAAAAGCAAAAGAAGTTTTTGTAAGACTATTTTTGTCGAAGCTCTGTTGTGTTTCAGAATTAAGTATCCAGGTATTGTTATACGAATATGTTATTCCAAATTCAAAACGTTTTTGCTTTGAAGGCAAAACTAAATCCTCAAAAGAAGGGTCGATGTTTGAATTAAGAATAATGTTGGTATCCGCATTATTTATCAAAATCGGGGATGTTTGTATTAAAGTTAAATCCAACGGAGATAAAATATGATCATTTTGAAGAGTATCCGATTCCAAAGAAATATTGTTTTTTAATAAGGCATTCGTTTCTATAGAAATAACACCGTTAGACTTAATATTTTTTTCTTCCATTTTTCTATTTGCCTGTGTGCCATTAGAACTGTTAAGATCCTGCTTTTTACTTGCCCTAGTATTCTTTGTAGAAGTATTATTATTTTTTTTGTTTAAAATAAATTCAGATTTTTTTTGTATAGGAACATCCTTCTTTATTTTTAAATTTATATCATTGTTAATTTGTGTTTGACTAAGCAAAGTATGATCAATTTTGTTATCGGTGATACTTAGATTATATCTATAAAGAATAGTGCTTACTAAAAGTAAAAACAAAGCTACACTTGCAATATTTCTCCAATAAATTACCGGCCTTTTGTCTAATTCCTTACTGATGTTATTCCAGACTTTATCAATATTTAATTGTTTATTTACATTTCCCCAAACAACGGGAGGGGCGGATTGATCCGATTTTTCAAATACGTTCTTTATTTTTTTCTCGATATTTTTATCACTATCCGAATCCGGCAAATTGTAAGACACTTTATTCCATAGATCTTGTGGGGCCGATTTGTGGCGCCCATCAAAGGTTTCCTTGATCTTATTCTCTATGTTGTTCTTTTTACCCATTATATTTACTAATAGCTTCTTTAAAAAGAAACCGGGCACGGTTCAATTGCGATTTGGAAGTGCCTTCAGATATTTCCATAATTATTGCAATCTCTTTATGATTATACCCTTCTATTGCAAATAATTTTAAAACCATTGCGGCTTTTGAAGGGAGTTGGTTAACTAATTTTATTATGTCCTCAGAATTTATTTTATCAAGTACGCTATCAATATTAGTATCGGCAAATATCTCGTAATTATCGAGGTTTTCCTGTTCTCTTTTTTTCTTCCTGTAAAATTCTAAAGCCGTATTAACTACTATCTTTCTTATCCATCCTTCAAGAGACCCCTGAAACTGAAATGTTTGCAAATTCCTGAATACTTTTATAAATCCTTCCTGCAATATATCACACGCTTCATCTTCATCGTTTGTATAAGTAAGGCTTACATTATACATTTTATCAGCGTATCTTCTGTACAGAATTTCCTGACATTTTCTTTCACCCGAAATGCATCTTTCAATTAACTCTTGTTCAGGAATATGTTTGTTTGAATTTTCCAAGTTTAATTAAAAATAATCTGCGTTACATCGTGAGACACCCGCCCTTTAATTGCAGAGTGAAAAGTTGGATTTGTTGATTTATTAATTAATATCGTTTGCTTACCATCAATTACTGTCAGATCAGCACCATCCATCATAGCGGTGGTAACCTCTTCAAACCAATAAACCGGATCCATTCTCATGGTAGCAATGGCTTCAACATCCTTTTCTAAAACTATCTGCGTGCTCCCGGCCGAAGTTTTAGCGATAACATTATATACTCCATTCGCATCGATCTCAAACCTTACCGGATAGGTAATATTACTTACGGTATTCTTATATGTACCAAGTACCACAATTTGTTTATCGCCAGGCTTACCATATGTTCTATAAGAAATCTTAATTTGAGTATAGGAACCCTGCGGAATATCAAAATTCCATTCAGATACAGTGTTATTAGCATCAAAAGGCACATTAAGTGCTTCGTAATTTTTCATAAAATAAACCTCCCCTCCTTGATTTCTTTTACCATCAAAAGTAAAGTATTCTAAAACTAAATTACCACCCGTAAAAACCAGATTTCCGCCTAAACAAGGAGTGCGATTAATATCCATTTTAAACCTAACGCTGGTAGGAATTTTCCATTGATCATCTTTTTTCTTTTTACAAGAAAATGATACCCCAATAACAATTATCAAAATAAATTTTATGTATGATCTAAACATAGCCATGTATATAGATTAAAGATGAATTAAAGATACAAAAGGTTGGAATACCTTTATTTTTATTTTAATATAGTTCTGCAAAAAAGAATTTAAACCCTGAAACCCTTACCAGCCCGAAATAGGAAATAACATATTTTCATCAAAAAAAATCTGCAAAAAGCAGAAATTAAGCTAATTGTTGCTTTTTGAATAAACCACTTTTTACTACTAAATCCAGAAAAAACAACCAAAAAGGCTTCAATTGGCGGTATTTAACTAAATTTAAATCTCTGGCGTACCATTTTTAGCATTTTTGATATACTACAATATATTAGCCCCGGAAACGATAGTTTATTTCTTTGGAATGATCATACAAGTAAACCTGCTAATACAGCATAATTCCTGCTTTTCGTTATAGATCTTAATTTCCCAGATGTGTAATTTGCCGCTTACTTTTATTGGAGCACAAATGGCAGTTACTTTGCCTTCGGTAACAGAAATTAAATGATTGGCATTTATCTCTATACCAACACCAATAAAAAGATCGCGGTTAACACAGCACCAGCTGGCCACTGAACCAATGGTTTCGGCCAACGCCACAGAAGCCCCACCATGCAACAGACCAAATGGTTGTTTGGTTTTATTAACTACCGGCATAGTAGCTTTTAAAAAATCTGCCCCTACTTCGGTAAATTCTATATCAAAGAATTCGCCTAACGTATTTTTATTTAAGTTGTTTAATAACTCTGTTGTAATTTCACCGTTCCACATACTCATAATAAACTTTAATCCGATTTATTGGTTTAAATTTAAACATTCAAAATGAGATCTTTAATTAAACTATTTATGACCCCTTTTTTCTTCTTTCCTTTTCTCTTCAGAGGCCAACCTACAAGTAGTATTCATCAATTTACTGCTACCAGTATAGAAGGAAAACAAATAGACTTTAAGGACTTTAAAGGCAAAAAATTAATTGTGGTAAATACAGCAAGTGAATGCGGTTTAACACCTCAATTTAAAGAATTACAGGCCCTTTACACAACCTATAAAGATTCGGGATTGATGATAGTTGGTTTTCCTACTAATGATTTTGCGCATCAGGATCCGGGTTCAAACGACGAGATCCACTCTTTTTGCGAACGTAATTACGGTGTTACTTTTTTAATGATGCAAAAGATCTCTGTAAAAGGAGATGATGCACACCCAATCTATAAGTGGCTCACATCCAAGTCGCAAAACGGTGTGATGAATTCCAATGTAAAATGGAATTTTCAAAAATATTTAATTGACGAAAAAGGTTTTTTAGTAAATGTTGTTTCTCCCTGGAAAAAACCCGATTGTTCTATAATTTTAAAGTGGCTTAAGAAATAGAATGCAAATAAATATTACTCGTAGTAATAAATTTTAATTTGCGCCGAATCATTTAAGAAATCGATCTTAATTATAGAAACCTTGTAAACATTAAGCCCGGTGCGGGTTTTAATATCTTCTATAAGTTGAGCTTTGTTGGTACTGTTAACCAATTCTATTTTTTCGTAAACAATTATTTTAATGCCTTCGCGCTTAATAAATAATTTGCATTCCAATATAAATACCACAACAATTACTAGCG
>JAUXSA010000072.1 GCA_030681615.1 Bacteroidota bacterium | reverse complement strand
TGTGATCCGTTACAACATTGAGCGTGGAAATAATTTTTTCTATTTCTCAAAATTGCATGAACCAAATTCAGAATTGGAAAAAAAATTAGAACGTTTTGAACGTTATATCGATATCATCGATCTTTTAGCAAGCATGGATAACAAGATTACGATTGGTAGCCGTTTCCGTCCGAGTGAAATTGCGGAAGAATGTAACGCTAATGTGCGTTTGAAACAAAAATTACAGAAGATCCCGTTGTACCGTTCAGAAACATTACATAATAAAGTACGTGAGATCTGCGACCTGATGAGCCGTGATTCATATTTAGAAATGGAAGACGAAAAAACAGAATCGTATAAAGTACTGGATTCGTATGCGTATTTATTAGATGTAATTAATTCAGTAGCCATTTACGAAGATACCGGCGGTGGAAGTGATGATGCGCAAGGGCTTATATATAATTAAAAAAACACCTGTCAGGTTTTTGAACCTGACAGGTGTAGCAAATTAAATTTAGAAAAGATTTAGAATTTAAAAAATAGATGGAAACTAACTGTAGAATATTAAATAGAATTGTTGAGATAAATATCTCCAACGTAAAGTATGCCGATATTGAATTGAGCGGTAATACCTGTTTTGTTGGAACAAATAACTTTGGTAAAACCTCGTTGCAGCGTGCTATCCTGTTCTTTTATAGCGCCAATAGCCGTGGTTTGGGTATCTCAGCTTCTCAAAAACCATTTGAGGAACACTATTTCCGTTACGAGAATTCTTATTTGATCTATGAAATAGCAACTGAGGACAAAGCCTTTTTTGTAATTGTTTACCGTCACAATAAATTGGTTTTCCGTTTTGTAGATGCGCCTTATAATCCCGATTTCTTTTTCACTGCTAACGATGAAGCTATGAAAATAAAAGAGATCATTTCTAATTTTGAAAAACGCGGCATTTATATCTCTAATCAAATTGATACATTTGAACGTTATAGAAATATTATTTACGGAACAGAAACTGACAAACAATTATCGAAATTCCATTTACTAAAAGGGAATGAGAAATATCAAAACATTCCAAAGTCAATCACCAACGTATTCTTATCTTCAAAAAGCAGTGTAGATTCACGCTTTATAAAAGATTTTATTGCCAACTCGTTAACAACAGAAAGTAGTTCTATTAAATTAGAACAGGTAGAACGCCAGTTGCGTCAGTTCAACGAGAAGTATTCAGATATTGAGACCTATCTGAAAAAAGAGTCGCAGCAGTTAATTGAGCTGATCGATAAAAAATACGATCAGGTGCATATGCTCAAGGGCGCGCAAATGGAAATGGCCGATAAATTAGGTAGCAGTTTACGTTTTGCAGAAACACAAAATGAATCTATTCGTGAAGCAGCAAAAAAGAAAGAAGAAGAATTAGATGCCTTAACTGCCGAACACGAAACATTAAAAGAGAACATTGAAAGCAAACAAAATGATATTCGTGAAGAAATAGGTTATTACGATCGTACCATTCGCGATGCCAATAAAAAATTAAAGGCCTACAAAGAACAAAACGTTGAAGAGGCGCTTGAGAAAAACCAGGAACGCGAAAAATTACAAGTTGAATTAAATATCGCGCGTCGTGAATACGAAAGCTTAACTTCCAATGTTGCGAGCATCGAAATGAAATACTCTACTTTAATAGAGCAATTACGTAACGATAAAAGTGCTTACATTAATAAGATCAATTCACGCACAAGCGAGATCTTTAACCACTACAACGAATTACAATTACTTCAAAAGAACGAGTACAACAAACGCGACGCGGAATTAAAACAAAAACGCGACGAAAGTTTTAATGAAGTAAACTCTGAAGTAACAGCAAAACAAATTGAGTTCAACGAATTAAAAAGTGAGGAAAAAGTAATCCGCACTACCCGCTTCTACGAACAAGAGATAAAAGATCTTGAAAGTGAATTGGCCGAACTTCGTGCTGTGAGCTATAAGAACAAATCTGAGCGTGCCATTAAACAGAACATGGTGCAAACCTTGCAACGTGAGTGGGAAGCATTAGAATTAAAATTAAAAAGCTCGTTAAGCAACCGTGTTAACCAAACCAACAATGAAATAATTAAGTTGAAGAACGAAATTAAAGACATTGAAGTTAAATTAAATGTACAACACGATGCCTTTTACGGTTTCTTAGAAAAAAATGTAAAGAACTGGCATAACACTATTGGTAAAGTAGTAAACGAAAAATTATTATTCCGTACCGATATTACTCCTGAAATGAAACAGGAAACTGCCGACACATTATATGGTATCAGTTTAAATTTAGAGACTGTTGAAGTAGTTTCTAAATCAATTGAAGAATACCAATTCGAGAAGAACGAACGCCTGGCAGCTATTCGTGATCTTGAAGAGTCGTTGAATGCTTTTCAAACGGCTAATAACGAAGAAAAAATGCTGGCTGCCGATAAATTTGGTAAGCAGTTAGGCGAAATGAAAGAAGATGTTAAGGTACTTACCTACTCTTTAGAATTGGCCGACAAACGCGAACACAAATTAGGCAGCGAACTGGAAGAATGGAGACACAAAGCAGGTGTTGAAATTGAACAATCGTTAACCGGTAATCGCCAGCGTTTAAATATTATTGAAGAAGAATTAACGCTTTTAAATAAAAAGAAAAATAATTTACTTGCCGATTTTAATAACCAGTTCGAAAAATTAAGAATTTATAACGAAGAGCGTTTAGCTGAATTAAAAGAAAGACAAGAAACAGAGATCTCTGAACTGGAAGTTGAAAAAAAGAACCAGGTAAAAGATTACGAAGACAAAGAAGATTCACTTTCTAAAGAAAAAGAGACCAACTTTAAGAGCAAAGGTGTTGACGCAAAACAACTAAAAGGCGTTGAGACCCGTATGAAAGAGATACAGGAAGCTTTAAAAGAAATTGAGCAGTACGCGCAAATTGTAAGCGATTACTTAAAAGATAAGCGCGAGATCTTTGATAAGATGCCTGACTTTATTCAAAAGAAAGAAGAGTTTGTAAAAAGCAATAACGACTTAAATACACAGGTTGAAGAAGCTACACGTAAATTCAATTCAAAACGTATGGAATTGAATAAACAAAAACGTGCTTTTGATGAGGAATTAATTGACTTTAACAACGGTATCAATTTTTACAGCAATAATTTCCGTGAGACTCCGGTTTACACAAAGTATTCAGACATTATAGAACGTGCAGAACCAAAACGTACCAACTATAACATTATGGATCTTTGTACACAATTATTAAAGAACGATTCGCACTTTAACGAAGAGTATGGCGCCTTTCAACGTTACGTGAATGAGTTTGCCGGTAAATTTAAAATTGATAATCACTTTAACTTTATTATCCGTAACGATGCGTCGCAGGGCGAATACGAACGTTTTGCACAAAACTTACGCTCGTTCATTAACGAAAATAAGATTGAATTATCAATTGCAGAAACAGCCACACAAATTGGTTTGGTAACCGATAGTATTGCTACAAAGGTAAAAGAGCTGAGCGGACAAAAAGATAAGATCCAGCATATTATTACGTTGATTGCAGAAGATTTTAAGAAAGCAGAATTTGAAGAAAGCAAATTAATTGAGTTCATTAAAATTCGTTTAGAAGAATCGGATAACAAGGTTTACAAATTATTAAAACGTGTACAGGAATTCCGCGAAGAGAACGGTTTGGTTTACAACGAAGGTTTATTTAATACCGACTTTGCAACCGGCCAAAAACGAGAGATCAGCGGACGTGCTGTTAAATTGTTAGACCAGTTAAGCTCTGCCATTAAAGAACAAGAGCAGGAAGAAATTCGTTTACAGGATCTTTTTGAATTGAAGTTCAATATTAAAGAAGGTATGAACGAAACCGGCTGGACACATAAAATTGACAGCATTGGTAGTACCGGAACCGACATTCTTGTAAAAGCAATTATTTACATTACGTTGTTACATGTATTTATTAAAGAATCATCGCACCGTAGCAGCTCCGACTTTAAAGTACATTGTATCATTGACGAGGTTGGACAGATCTCTGCCCACTACTTACGTGAGTTATTACGCTTTGCCAAGAACCGGAACATTATGATGATCAACGGTCTCCCAAACAAATCAGGATTAGAGAGCCATTATAAATACACTTACCAATTTAGAAGAGAAGAAAATAACAACGTTAGGATCTTCCCAAGTATTGTAACAGAAGTGGAAGCTTAATTTAAAAGGAAATAAATTAATTAGACGCCAATCTTGCATAATGTGGGATTGGCGTTCTTATTAGATAAATGAGTGATGAGTAAATAGTTTACTAATAAATATTTGTATATTTAAATAAGTTAATCAAGAAAAATAAGAGTGAGAGTATTTACATTAATTATTGGCTTTCTCTTATCTCAACAGATAATAAATGCTCAAAAAGAGAATAGCATCTGGTATTTTGGCGGTGACTATGGTAATCCAAATTTACCAGGAACCGGCTTAGATTTTAATTCAGGAAACCCCATAGTTCTTAACAATAGTCAAATGGGTTACACAGAGGGTTCGGCGGTTCAATGTAGTGGTAACGGAAATCTTTTATTTTACACTAATGGAGAAAAAATATGGGATAAAACACATACAATTATGCCAAATGGAAATAATCTCGGCGGTGGGGTTTCTTCACAACAATCAGTTCTTATTATTCCATTTCCAAACGATACAACGAAGTTTTATCTGTTTGCAAATGCAGGCTATCCAACTTCTACAGGTGCAGGTTTATTTTACTCTGTAGTTGATTTGGCATTGAATAACGGTAACGGAGATATTACCTCAATTAAAAAAGTTCCAATGCTATCACAAACTAGTGAGTGGCTAACAGGGACATGGCATTCAAACGGGACGGATTATTGGGTAATTACCAGTGATTATGATTCATGTATATTTTACTCCTATAATATTTCTAACAGCGGAATAAGTTCTCCAGTAAAAACTAATTTAGGTTTTAATAAACTAGCTAAACTATCAACTATTGAATTTAGTAATAAAGGAGACAAGATGACCTTTAGTACTGTAGGCAACTCTTCTAATATTGCAACGCGGATGATTGCAAATTTTGATCAATCTAATGGAAATATATTCAATCCTATTTACATAGATTCTGTTACTAATCAAGGGGCTTGCTTTTCACCCGATGATAATTTATTCTATTACTTTGGATATTTAAAAAGTGGTAATAATGCCGAATTATTGTACCAATGTGATCTTAACTCTGCTAACATCGCAAATTCCAAGCAGTTACTTTCAAGCATTTACATGGGGCTTCATGTAGGGATGAAGTTAGGACCTAATGGAAAAATCTATACTAGTAATGTTAATTCAGATTCCATAGGTTGCATTAATAATCCTAACCAAATTGGTATAGGTTGTAATTTTGTAAACAAATCTATTTTTTTGAATGGAAAATTATCAGGTGTTGTTTTACCAAACAGAACATTTGGAAAACATATAAAACCATTAACAATTGTAGAAAATAAATCTGAAACAATAATTAGTATTACACCTAATCCATTTGATTTAGATTTTATCGTCAATTCAAGTAAACAGTTAAAAGGTTTTGAATTGTACAATTCTCTTGGAATAAAAATTATTGAAAGTACTTTTTCAAATTTTTTTGAATCGAGAAATGTAACCGTAAATTCAACGCCTGGAATATATTTTCTTATATTATACGACCAATCCGACAACTCTTATAGAAAAACCATTATAAAAAAATAACTTAAAAACACATAAAATGAAAACAAAACACCTCCTTTTCACCATCGCCTTTATGAATGCGCGGGACAAGTATGAGTTTACAAACCCTTTAATAAACTAAAATGCTTGAATTCATAAAACAACCCTGGGCCTGGTATGTTGCCGGAGCTTTGATCGGCTTAACGGTGCCAACATTATTAATACTCGGAAATAAAACATTTGGTATTTCTTCTTCGCTACGACACATTTGCGCTGCCTGTTTTCCTTCTAACATTAGCTATTTTAAATACAACTGGAAAAAAGAAGCCTGGAATTTATTTTTTGTTACCGGCGTTTTAATTGGTGCCGTGATTGCAAGTACTTTTTTAAAAGATCCTAATTCGATCGTTATTGCTGAAAAAACCAAAGCTGTTTTACAGCAACACAATGTAAACGACTTTGCTCATATTGCTCCTACTGATATTTTTAGTTGGGAAAGTATTTTAACGCTGCGAGGTTTTATCTTTATTGTTCTTGGAGGATTCCTGGTTGGTTTTGGTACCCGATACGCCGGTGGTTGCACAAGCGGCCATTCTATTATGGGGCTTTCTAACTTGCAATTGCCTTCATTAATTGCAACGGTTTGCTTTATGGCGGGCGGTATTTTTTTTACATGGTTTGTTTTACCTTTTATTTTAAAATTATAATATGCAAAATACTAATATTAACCAGAACATCTCCGATGAGTTTAAATCGGTAACGGAAAATAATTCCACCAATGAGTTCAGTTTAGTTAAGAACCTAAAGTTTCTTTTGGTAGGCGTTTTTTTTGGTATCGTTTTTGTAAAAGCCGAAATAATAAGCTGGTTCAGAATACAAGAAATGTTTCGTTTCCATTCGTTTCATATGTACGGCGTTATTGGAACGGCTGTAGTAGTTGGCGTAATATCTGTTTTTATTATTAAACGTTTTAAAATAAAAACCATTTCGGGAGACGAAATTAAGATCGAACCAAAAACATTTAATAAAGGACAGATCTATGGCGGTTTAATATTTGGTTTTGGTTGGGCTTTAACCGGGGCTTGTCCCGGGCCTTTATTTGCCCAAATAGGAAGCGGATTTACCGTAGTTATTGTAACATTTTTAAGTGCTGTTTTCGGCACATGGATGTATGGTTATTTAAAAGATAAATTACCGCATTAGTAGTTAGATTCTATGATAATTTTCAGGTCCGAGGGATATGTAATTCGTCGGAATATTTATAAACTAAACAATCAAAAGTAATATGAAAACAAACCACCTCCTTTTCACCGTTGCCTTATTCTTCTCCATCGCCTTTATGAATGCGCAGGATAAATACGAGTTTATGATCATAGAGTATAGCACAATAAAATTTGATTTAGGTATCTCCATTGATGGGAAAGAATACAAAAAAGAAAAAGCTGATTTTTCTAGTCAAGAAAAAACAGGTTACAATGCAAATCCGTTACTCATCAAAGTAAAAGAATATCAGGATAAAGGTTGGGAAGTAATGAGTTTTAATAGTGCAATAAATGGAGGAACAACTGCTGAAGTTCATTTTGCACATCTAAGAAAAAAGATAAAGTAAAAAATAGACTCTAAAATCGAAAGACGAGTTCTTATGGAAACCCTTTATAAATATCTTTTCTATGTTCAAAAATAACGAAATAGACTATCTCATTATCAATTTTAATTCCGACCCTATAATCTCCAATTCTTATCCGGTAATAGTGATCGAACCCAGATAACTTTTTTAAATTTTTAATTTTAGTAGTATTTTCCGCAGATTCAACCTGCATAACGCAGTCTGCAATTGCATTTTTTAGATTTTTATTTGTAATCTTTTTTAATTCTTTAAGGAAAGATCTTTTAAATTCGATTTTCATTTCCCCAACATTTTCATTATCTCGCTGCGTTTTACATTTCCTGTTTTCATTCCAGCCTCTATCTTTTGCGCGAACTTCCAGTCTTCAACTTGGGCATGTGTAAGCGCTTTTGCTTTCATGCCTAACTTCTCAGCAAGACTTAAAAGAAAAGTCATGTCTGACTTCTTTTTTACATTAATTAATACTGTTTCCATAACATTTTATTTAAAATCAAAGTTACAAAATTTGACTGAATTTTCAAAGTAGCCGCTTTTCGGTATTTGTTAATACACACGAATAGCTTTCTCATATCCTGATTTTTCCCGCACATGTAAATTCTGCAAGCTATTCTTGTTTTTATAATAGCTTTGTTATAATATGAAAGCATCTGTCAATACAAAATATGGTCCGCCCGAAGTTTTGGAAGTAAAAGAAGTTGTTAAACCTTTACCAAAAGATAACGAGGTCCTTATTAAAATTCATGCTACTACCGTTAACCGCACCGATTGTGGTTTTCGTAGCCCTGAGTATTTTATTGTAAGATTAGTAGGCGGGCTTTTTAAACCAAGAAAACATATTTTAGGTTCTGAGCTGGCCGGCGAAGTGGAAGCTATTGGCAAGAATGTAAAAACCTTTAAACCCGGCGATCAGGTATTTGGTTTAAGCACTTTTAATTTTGGCACACATGCCGAGTATGTTTGTGTAAAAGAAGAAAAAGCAATTGCACTAAAACCAAATAATATGTCGTACCAGGAAGCTGCTGCTGTTTGTGATGGCGCTTTTTTGGCTTATGCAAATCTTAAAAAAATAGATTTTAGCAAACCACAGAAAATTTTAGTGAATGGCGCTTCCGGTTCTATTGGTTCATCAACCGTGCAATTAGCAAAATATCTGGGCGCTGAGATTACCGCAGTATGCGATACCGCAAGAGCGGAATTGGTAAAGTCATTAGGTGCTAATAAAGTAATAGATTATACTAAAGAAGACTTCACTAACTGCGGTGAATTATTTGATGTGGTGTTTGATTCTGTTGGTAAAAGCTCTTTTGGTAAATGCAAAAAGATCCTAAAACCAAAAGGCATTTACATTTCGTCGGAGTTAGGTTATATGTCGCAAAACATTTATTACGCTTTATTTACGCCGCTTTTTGGTGGTAAAAAAGTGCTCTTCCCTATTCCGGTAGACAAAAAAGAAGATATTATTTTTTTTAAAGAATTAATAGAAGCAGGAAAATACAAAGCGATCATAGACCGCACCTACCCGCTTGAACAAATTATAGAAGCCACCAAATATGTTGAGAAAGGCGAAAAAACAGGAAATGTTGTAATAACAATAAAGCACAATAACTAAAAAGTTATTGTGCTTTAAATTAAATCAAGTAGACCTTCAAGGTCTTTTCAAATTTCAGTTAGACCTTGAAGGTCTTAAAGCTATTTTACTTCACACTCCGATTCAACGGTAGTAACCGATGACCATGCTGTTGGTCCGCCACCACCATCGTCGGTGTAGCTATAACTGTCAGAAAAACAATGTTCGCTGTACATAAATGGACGTTTACGTTGTTTTTCGGTAGTAACCTTGCTCTGTGTAACATTGGTTGTAGTTTGTGCTCCAAAACCGCTTACAACTTCTGTTGAAGTGGTTTTACATTCGCAGGTACGTTCTTTTCTACAAGAAACCGTAGCAATGCTTAAAGCTATAATAGCTGGTATAAATATCTTTTTCATTTTTCTTAATTATTTTAATTTACAATCATAAACATCAGTAGTTGTAGATCCTGATGAACCTACATAAACGCGGGTAGACTTTTGGCAAAGATCTTTTGCCTGTCCTTTTTTTATTTCCCTGTAGGTAATGTTGTCGTTAGGAGTAGTTGTTACATTACCGTTAGACGAGGTGTGTGTTGTAACACACTCGCAGGTACGGTCTTTTTTACACGACATTATGCAAAATGCAAATGCCGCAATAATTAATAAAGTAGTTTTTTTCATATTTAAGTTGTTTTGATAACTCTAGTAGTTGATAATTTGATGCCAGCGGTAAATTCAAACAAAATTTTCCCATAAATGAGTGTAGCTGCTGTTTTGGGGATATTGGGGTTTTGGGATGCGGGGAAACTTGTCTACAAAGCCTCCCCTAATTTTGCAGAAGATGTCTATAATTAATTTTTCTTTCGCCCTCTTTTATTAACAACTGCATCCATTAATAAACGGTAAAAATTATAAGCAAACCACATTTTTAACTTATAGAACCAGTTATGCTTTAGAGAAAAATTTTCTTGTTTTACAAAATTGCAACCATTCTTTATAACAGCATCAATGTGTGTTGCAAATGTTGAAGCAAAATTTGCATCCGCCACCTCAGTATTTAACTCGATGCTGATGTAACGGCTCAAAAAATTAATATTATAAGAGCCAATGGTGGTCCACTCGTTATCAACGATCATGGCTTTTCCATGCATCACAGAATCGGTCCATTGGTAAAGTTTTATTTTATTCCTTAGATAAAAAGCAAACAGGTAATTTTCGGCAAGCATTACCGATACCACATCCGATCTTCCTGCAAGAATGATCTTTACATCAACACCTCTTTGCACCGCCTTAACCAATAATTTACGAAACACTTTGCCGGGCAAAAAATAGCTTGAGATAATGGTAATAGATGATTTCGCATTTTTAAGCGCCTTTATATAACTGGTATAAATTTCGTTTTTATGTTTTATCCAGTCGTTGATCCTGAAACAAACCAGATTCTTATTTGATGTTATAGCCGCGGATGCATTGCGTTCCCATAAATTTAAAGATCGGTTATTTTTCTTGTTATAGACACTTTCACATAAAATATGCAGGTATTCACATACGCTTCCCCTTGTTAATACTGCATAATCCAGCCAGGGATTTGCTTCCTCGCCCGTGTGGTATTTATCGGCCACATTTATGCCACCCGTTAAAGCATTTTTTTTATCAGTAACAAGTATCTTGTAATGTAATCTTCTTCCAAAATAAATACTTTCAGAAGAAAATAAAGGAGAATATTTGCGAAAATTTATTCCTGAATCTTTCAGCTCTTTTATAACATCTCCTGAAAACGAAACAGACCCAAAAGCATCCACCAATAAATACACTTTTACATTTCGTGCTGCAGCTCGTTTAAGCGCTTCAACAACACGCAAGCCGGTATCATCTGTATCAAAAATGTAAGTTTGAAAATGGATCACTTCGCGGCTTTGATCAATAAGCTCTTCCAACAATTCAAAATAATTGTTACCGCTATAAACGAGGTCGATCTTATCCGCCTTTAAGAATTCTTTCACGTGTTAATTTATAATTACACTTTACAAAAAGTATAGTTATTACTGTAAATATAACAAATTCTATAAGGGCTTTGTTTGGCAACTAAAAAAATTTCGTAAATTGCCTTATGAAAAAGATCTTCCGGTTAGTATTGGTTACGGGTTTTATTGCCTTGTTACACTATGCCGGTAATTCGCAAATTACAGCCACCGGCAATAAACGTACCGTTGCCTTGTTGGATCTTACATTAAAAAATGCCGAAACTTCAGATGCCGAATTTTATTCTGCCAAATACATCTTAAAAACAGCTGGCATTCCCTTTATAGTAACAACAGATGTAAATATGGCTAAAAATTATGGTACCATACTTGGCTCGTCGAGATTTGATCTTTCTACTTTTAACACTGGTGAAAAAGATACATTAATCAGTTACGTAAATAAAGGCGGCGTGTTAATTGCAGCAAGTGTGAGAGATCCATATTTTAATTCATTATTTGGCATTTCGGCAAATGTAAATAGCAACACCCGTTACACTGTAAAATTCAATTACTTTTTAAACGACCCATCCTTTAAGTGGTTAAACGATACGATGGAGCAAACCATCTCCCTAGCTAAAACAACCTACACAGCCGTTTTTTTTACGCGAAGTTATGATCTTTCAGGAGCGCTGGCACTGGCAGTTTATGACGATAATACAACCGCCATTACCAAAAGAAATTATGGGGCCGGCACAACTTACGCGCTTGGTTTTTCGTTTAGAAACCTGGTAGCTGTTAACCAGCAAAATTTAGATTACAGCGCCAATCGTTTTTACTCTAACGGTTTTGAGCCCACCTCAGATGCAGTGATGCTTTTTATAAAAGGCATTTACCAGGCACATCATCAAAAAGCAACGTGGTTACATACGTCACCTTACAACAGCAAAACGGCATTAATGATAACGCATGATGTAGATGCCACATCTGCTTACGACACTATGCATTTGTATGCAGATTACGAAACATCAAAAGGTATAAAAGCTTCTTATCTGTTTACAACACATTATATAAATGATGGTCTGTTATCCGATTTTTTTAATCTTAATAGTATTCCAAAGATCCAATATGTTCTAAATAAGGGCCATGTTGCCGGAAGCCATTCTGTTGGGCACTTTCCCGACTTTGATGATGAAACTGTTTTTCCATTAGGTGTTTTAGGAAATACATCATCTAACTACCTGCCCTACAATTTTGGAACAGGATCAACCACCGCTGGCTCTGTGCTTGGAGAAGTAGAAGTATCTAAAAATTTGCTGGACAATAATTTCGGTTTAAATATTAAAACATTCCGGGCTGGTTATCTCTGCTTTCACGATAAAATAATAAATGCCTTAGATACCGTTGGCTACACAAACAGTACAACACTTTCTGCTGCAGATATTCTCACTAATTTTCCGTTTCAGCAACGCAAAAACCGTTCGGTTTCAGGTGCATATACAAATGTGTGGGAATTTCCGATGACCATTTCTGATGTGTTTACTTCAAATCCGATCACTATTACAAATTATCCGCAAAAGGTGGCAACGTGGCTTGATGTGATCAACAGAAACATGGCAAACAACGCGCCAAATGTTTTATTGATACATCCAACAAGAGTATATAAATTAACAGCTATGCAGGATCTTTTAAACGCATTACCTACCGGCGTTTGCTTAATGAGCCTTGAAGAATTTGCTGATTACTGGAAAGCAAGAGATGCGGTTTCGTTTACATCAAAGATTTCGAACGATACACTTACCATAACGGTTCCCGCTGTGCAGTTACCCCTCGATGCATCAATTAGTTTTGTGATAGATCAAGGTCAGCAGTTGACGCATATAAAAGCAGAAGATGAATTTGGAAATGCTATAACGGTTATTAAATCTAACTTTAATACCAACGATATTATTTTGCATTTTGAGAATTATCCCGCTTTAGGAATAAGTGAGGTGAATAAGAATGCAGAGCCTGTTTTTATAACGGTTGCGCCCAATCCGGCATCAACTAATTGTGTATTTGATTTCAGGCTTGAGAAAACAGCACATATAAAACTAGAGATATTAGATATGCTTGGATATACACTTGCCACCTTAACAGATAAAAAATTTAATGAAGGCTGGCAACAAATTACATTTAACAGCTCAGAGTTAAAAACCGGGATATATTTTTACAGGATAAGTGTTGATTATAAACCTCACACAAAAAAACTGATCATTTCGAGGTAAAAACTTAAATACGGATAAAGATCGTGAAGCACAGCTCATTAAACATTAAAAACATTTTCTACATTTTTCTATTTGTATTTTTTGCTGCCAATCTGTTTTCGCAGGATAGCGACTTAAAAAAAATCGAAGATCTTTCGCAGCGCAGCTTCCTTAAAAAAAATTATGACTCATCACTGATTTTTGCCGACAGGTTATTAACAGCCGCAAAAGAAAAAGGATCCAATTACTACCAGGTATCAGCCATCTTCCGTAAAGGAAGCGTCTTTGCACAACTCAACAAAGAAAAAGAAGCAGCTGATCTGTTTTACGAAGCGCTTAACTTATGTAACGATACAACAGAGGACTTTTTAAAGGCCAGCATCTACAACGAGCTTGGAATATTAAGTTATCATCGTAATAACCCGACCATTGCAAAATCATATTACCGTGAAGAAATAAAAATACGCCGGGCGATGAAGGATGATTACAGGGTTGCCAATTGCCTCATTAATCTATGCACTATGCATAGACGCCTTGGTGAAATTGACAGTTCTGCATTGCTTTTAAAACAAGTAAGGATATTAGCAGGAAAAATAAATGACAGACAATTATCTGCTCATTATTTACAGAGCCAGGGCGCGCAATGGCAAACCTTAAATAATTTAGATTCTGCCGCAATATATTATATAAAAGCCCTTGATATATGGAAAAAAGAAAATAATAAAAGAGATGAAATGATCCCACTTTTTAATCTAGGTTTGATCTATCATTTAAAAAACGATTTTAATAAAGCACTTGAAACTTATTTAGAGGTTGAAAAAATAACTAACCAACATAAACTGGAAAGTTATAAACTAACGCTTTATGGGAATCTTGCTGAAGTATATTACGATCTTAAAGATTATAAACGCTCTGCCGAATATTTTAGAAAACATATTGAAACGAACAATGCCAATCAAAAAAAAGAAATAAGCGAATACACAGCAAAGCTTGACAGGCAATTTAAAATTGAAAAAAATGAGATAATAAATAAACAAAAAGAAGAAATAGAAGTACAAACCCTAAAAATTGAAGAACAGAACCGAAGGATCTATCTATCCATATTATCTGCTTTTGTAATTGCAGGTATTTTAATTGTATTACTTTTTTATTACAATTTTAAAAAGCGATTAAATACTAAAATAGAAGAGGCCAAGAAAAAATTCTTCTCTAATGTAGTACACGAGATCCGCACACCGCTTAGTATGATACAAGCTCCATTAACAGTATTAAAAAAGAAACTGAGTTCAACCGATGACCAACAAAATATTGAACTGGCAGAACGTAATATAAAACGTCTTAATGAATTAGTGAACCAGATGCTTGACATCTCGAAAATAGATTCGGTAAAATATAAACTTAACGAGACCTTTGGTGATATTGAATTGTTTTACGACCAGCTTTTAACTACCTATACAAAAATTGCAATAGAAAAGAATATTAATTTATTGCACAACTTTGTAATACCAAACAAGGTAGCTTTTTTTGATAAGGACTCTCTTGAGAAAATAACCGGCAACTTATTAAGCAACGCCATAAAATACACAGCCAACAATAACCAGGTGGGCATTGATGTTTTTACAGAAGAGAACGAACACGGTATTAAATTAACTATAAATGTTTGGGACACCGGCGTTGGTATTTCGCAAAAAGACCAGGAAAATATCTTCGATCGTTTTTACCGCAGCGATAAAACTGCCACAAGTACAAAAGGTGTGGGTATTGGATTATCATTGGTTAAAGAGTTAGTTGATCTTCATCACGGAACTATAAGCGTTAAAAGTAAAGAAGGCAAGGGCTCTACTTTTACGGTAACACTTGATCTTAAAACAAAAGATGATGTTGCCATTATAAAACAAAATACTACATCTTTATCGGCAGACGATCATATCTATCAAATTTTATTGGTAGAAGATGATAAGGATATCCTGGATTTTAATGCTAATTTTTTAGAGCAAAATAAATTTAAAGTTCTAAAAGCCACTAACGGAAAAGAAGCAGTGGAATTATTAGAGAAGACTTTAACTGACCTTATCATCAGCGACCTGATGATGCCAGAACTGGATGGTATTGGTCTGTTAAAAGCAGTAAAGAACAATGCACAATATAATCATATTCCCGTAATTATACTTTCGGCCAAAGCCTCGCCGGAGTCGCGCATGGAAGCTTTAAGATCAGGTGCGCAGGGTTATTTGCCAAAACCATTTTTACCTGATGAATTACTTTCGCTTGTAGTTAACCAACTCGAAATATTAAGCAAACGTAAAACAGAGTTCAAAGAACTAATAGCGCAACCTGAGAAAAAAGTTGAAGAAAAATTTGTAGGCACAGAACCTTATACCCAAAAATTATTCTCATTAATATTTAAACAATTAGAAGACTCTGAACTTTCTGTAGAAAAACTAGCCGATCAAATGGCCACTAACCGAAGTCATTTTCAACGTAAAGTAAAAGCCATCACCGGCCTCTCCCCTTCTGAAATAATTAAAACCATTCGTTTAGAAAAAGCCAACGAATTATTATTAAGTAAGAATGGAAATATTACAGAAGTAGCTTACCAGACAGGATTTTCATCGCAATCTTACTTTACTAAGTGTTACACACAGCATTTTGGTCTTTCGCCTACGCAAACGCTTCAAAAGAATAAATAGATACTTTAATTTATTCCTTTATAAATTTCTTAATATAAATGAGCTGTTTGTTGGCGTTGTAAAGTGAAATAAAATAAATTCCGGTTGACAGATGTGAAACATCAATACTCTCATTTATTTCGTTTCTAAGTATTTCTTTTCCGGTAATATCCCTGATACAGAATTTAGAAACTTCTGTACTTTCAACTCTAACATTCAAAATTTCATTCGCCGGATTTGGAAATACTGAAATGAATTCATTGTTATTAGAAACGGAATTTATATCTGTTGTTAAAGCCGTACATAAGGCGCTTGATGAATAACTTTCTGTAGCAACAGGCAAAGTTATTGTTGTTAAAGTTGCAGTAATAGATGCAACAGTATATGTGTATGGTTGTACAGCATAAGTTAATGTTGGTGTGGATGGTAAATAAGTGGTGTCTCTACAACCAACCCCTTCAAAGATATCGGTCCTTGCATAGGTTACAGTATCATTTCCGTTTGGTTTAAAAAAATGAAACGAGTTATTGGTTGAATTGATATAACAGGATGCAGAGGCGCTGTTATTATTAGTTGGACTCACCTTTTTAAAGTAACGCGAACCATAAACTATTAATGAAGTATCTAAGCGTATTGTTCTGAAACCATACAAGCCTAAATTTGTTGGTGCCAAACCGGTAATCAAAAAATTAGCGTTGTTGGCATACACTTGTTTTATATTTACACCTGTTAATGTTTTTGTTATGATGGAAGTTAAATTAGTATCCAGTTTTCTCATAAGCAAAGCGCCGGGGTCTCCCGTAAACATATCCTTGGCTTGATCAATAGTAGTTAGTTTCCCTTTTAGAATAGCCGAATATTTTCCTCTAAAACCGGTTGATGTGCTCGTAAACAATGTGTTGGAATTTAAAATTGTTCCCGAAGAATCCAACCTTAATGTTACAGCATAACTACTTGTGTTAAGTGTTGCTGTGCTTGTCACGTACAATTCGCGTTTGCCATTATATAAAATATTTGCGGGATTATGCTGTAAAGTTCCTTCACCCAATCTTTTGATCCAGATCAAAGTACCATTTGTATCCACTTTTGAAACAAAAAGATCGCTGGCCGGATTTATATTATTATAAGCACCTAACACATATAGATACAAACCATTATCGTAGGTAATGGCATTTAACGAATAAGGCGATGTATTTACAGCTACAGTTCTTCTCCAACTTGTTGTATTAGTACTTAAATTATATTTTATGATCATACCCGTAACTCCGGCAGAGTTTGTTAAACTTGCCACCATAAAAATAATATGGTTCTTTTTTATTACCTGTTTAATAGCAAGGTCATAACCTGCAATAGAAAAGCTCCTGCTGCTGGTTACATTACCCGTAGTGGTAGTAAATTTTGTTATGGTAGCAAAACCTGTATAGGGCGATAAGCCAGCTAGATTTTGAATAACATACGTTGTGGTATTATATTCGTTCGAATAAACAACTTCTGAAACAGAACCTGACACGGGGGTTTGAAATAATTTACGCTGATAATTTGATTGTGCGTTAGCAAGTACCGAAATAAATAATAATGCAATAAGTATATTTTTTTTCATGAGTTGTGTTTTAGTCTTATTAAAATTACAAAAAATAAAAGCGTTATGGCAAAAAAAAACCTCCCAAAACTTGAGAGGTTTAAAATTTAACGATTTAAGAACTATTTCATAATAGAAGCTCTTAAAGCATAGATCTTTTCAGAGATAGATTTAAAATTTGCATCCTTAAAATCCTTAGGATCCTTAATAGCAGTGATCTCGTTTAAAATAACTTTAAACTGATCGTTTAAAGCCACACATTCTTTTTTATCCTTGTACTCATCTAATAATTCAGATAAGTTCTTTAAGTAAAAACGTTGGTCCCATAATTCTTTATATCCTTTTTCTTTTACAACAGGATCAGTTCCGGCTTCAGTAATTTTACAGGTTAAATATAATGCTTCGATCCATGATCCTGCAAAAACCGCAGAAGCAGTATAAACACGGTCGTTTGTTCTTAAGTAAGAATCACTTTTCACAAAGATCTCATCCAAAATTCTTAATAACGAATCTTTATTGGCAATGTTCTGCTCGGCACGTTTTCCAACCATTTGGTCAACTGCGCTTTTTAAACCTAAAGCATCCGATTTAATTAAAACAGCTTTCATATATTTTAAAACATCTTCGCCCACGTTATTTACCATGGCGTAAGACATATCAATATTAAAAGCGCCTAACTGTATAGCTTTGTAAAATTCATCGCCTGACAATGCTTTTTTAGTATCAATTAAAATAGCTGTGTTGTAAGGAACACCCCAGCTTGATAATTCGTTAACACTTGAAACAGGAGACGGAATATTTGCTATTGCAAAATCGAATTTGAATTTTGTATCCTCGTTTACAGTTATAGGAGTTGTATCTTGTGGCATGTTATCTGTTACCAAAGAATCACTCGTATCTTTAAATTCATCGGCTTGTTTATCTCCGCATGAAGACAAGATCGCTAATAATGAAAAACCTGCTACATAAAGTATTTTGTTCATTTTTTATAAATTTTGATAGCAAATATAATCCCTTTTTTCATTTTTTCTTAAAATTTATTGAATTGAGGGCAGTTTTTTAATAATTCGTTAATTAGCCGCAGATTTCGCAGATATCACAGATTAAAAATAAAATAAATCCGCTTGATCCGTGAAATCTGTGGCATTAAATTATTTAGATGCAGATTGGTAATAATTAAGGTAATTAGCCCGCCAGGTCTTATTTGCAAGGGCATTATACTTTTCAAACAATGGCTGGTCGTCGGTGTTAACAAGATCGGTCTTTTCGGGCACAGCGCTTATTTGAAAGGGTTTTGAACCAGTTCCTTTTATTGAACAAACAAACAATAAATTGCGGTAATTCTCATCTTCAGAAGAAGTACAGATAGAAACCGAATAACCCGACCGCTGCAACGTGTTATTTAAAACAGCAGTGCCCATTCCTTTTTCACCAAGCAGATAACCATGCCAGTTAATGATCAGCAAAGCCGAATCAGAGAGGTTTTGTTTTAATTTATCTAAACTCTCCATAGTTAAAACATGAGAGGGTTGTTCTTCCGCTTTAAAAATGTCAACCAAAACAAGATCATATTTTTTTGTTGTGTGATTTAAAAAGTAACGCGCATCAGAACAAATAGCCTTTACGTTTTTATTAAGATCAAAATAATTAACAGCTGCATCAATTATATTTTTATCAAACTCCACCCCATCGGTGTTGTAATTTTTTTCCTGCAATAAATTAGCAGTTAGGCCTCCTCCTAAACCCAATACCAGAGCAGTTTTCGGAGTTGAAGAATTTGGAATCAATGTGTCCAATAATTTTACATATTCAGAAACAGACCGTTTTGTGCTTAAATTCATT
>JAUXSA010000071.1 GCA_030681615.1 Bacteroidota bacterium | reverse complement strand
AAAAATGTTTACAGTTACACCAATTAACGCGCTTACCAAATGGCCACCAATTAAATTACGAGGTTGTGCCAGCGGACTTTGAATAGCGCCATAAATTAATACACTGGATGCACCAAAAGAACCAATTAAAAAAAGATTATCGTTTGTACCTAACACGCGGCTTTGCATATAGGCAATTAAACCAATGCCAATGAACGATCCTAAAAAAGCCCAAAAATGCTCTTTAAAATCAACTAAGGTTTCTTTATAGATAACGTAGCGCGAAAGCCTGACGCTTCTTTTTATTCTCTTCCTGATCATTACAAAACTATTAATCTGTAAAGTTAGTCAAAGTTCAGTTTAGTCGTTATTTATTTCTATACTTTGTTTAATTGGTATATCTGCGAAGTATCAGATAAGGACAACAGTTAAAGCAAAAGGCTTCAATATAAAAAATTAACCACATAGGCGCACAGTGCCCCCCTTTGGACGGGCGGCAAAAGTCTGGTAGACTTTTGAGCGAGTTTGTGTGTTAGCAAAGAAGGAGGATTTTCCAAAACTTATTCAGTTAAACATAGTTTTTCTTCGCTTTGCGAAGAAAGGTCAGTACCTAGTTTTTATTAGCTTTTGTTACACCAATAATAACACCAAAGTTGCCATCTTTTTGAATAAAATTTTTCTCAGGTAAATAGGTTCGCGATACAAATCCATCTAAATACAAGGCGTTCTTACAACCTTGTTTTAAGAAAAAATCCGCGAAATCATAAAAGTTAACCATGCCCTTCGACATAGCAAACAGAATTTTATTGTTAGGTAATATCCCTACTCCATTCCTGATATTTAAATTATCAGAGCCTTTTGTGAAAGCGCCGTGGATCTTACCATCCACCACCAACATTGGTCCGGATTGTGTAGCGTATTTTATCTTTTTATCCGTTATAAAATTCTCAGTAATACAGACTTTTGGAATTTTATCATCTGTGATATAAAAAACGCCATTTGGCTTCAAATGAAAATTGCCCCTACCCGAACCTGTATTTAATTTTCGTATTGTTTTCCCATCCTCGATATACAATCCTAGTGGTGTATTGTCTTCCATGTACATCCCGCCATTCATCGCAAATACAAGCGTTTTATTTTTACTCTCTACATAAGTGGCTAAACTCTGAAGACTTTTTATTATTTCATTTTTATCATTTTTCCAGTATAATTTTAACTCCTCTGTTTTAGGATCAACTACCTTTGTAATAAAACGATCGTCTTCAGCTCTATTTTTGAATGTAAAGGCAATACATCCGAAAATTGCAACGACTAAAAAAACAAATAACATTATACGTGTATGGGTCTTCATTTATTATTTCTCCCCTTCTTGTTTTACGGTATATAGAACAGAATCCCATTTTGTTATAACAGTATCAAACTTCTCCTCGCTTTCAAAACCATATTCTGAAACGGTAAAAACAGTCTCATTATTTTTAGTTTCTAATTCAAAACGCATGGTTGTATAATTTTCGGGAACATCTTCTTTTTTCCAGTCAGGGTTAAAATAATTAAATAAAATAAATTTTTCTTTTTCAATATCTAAAATAGTTCCTTTGTCTTCAAACTTTTGGTGATCGTAATCGCCGCTAAAAATTATTGGACTACCCTTTTGCCAATCGGTCTTCCACTCCATTCCGAAATAAAATTTTGGGATACAAAGCGGATCCGTCAATACTGACCAGACCTTGGAAACAGAGGCTTTGATGACTGTGCTTTTTGCATATGTAAAACCATTTGACAAGATCAATGTATTAGATAAAAATATAAAAAATTAACCACATAGGCACATAGAGGTTTAAGAAAAAAAAGGCGGAGCGCAAAAACATAGGTTTTTCTTCGCGACGCGAAGAAAACTCTGTGACCCTATGTTTTAACTTAATCTATGTGTCTATGTGTTTAAAAACATATACATTGATTTTTATAATTATTTTGTTTTTATCGGGATCCAGATCTCTTCTTCAGAATTTGGATCGTTATTTTTATATTTCTCACCCAGAATTTCAAAATGAGGGCGGTTATCTAAAACATAGTTTGAAGCGGGTAACCAGGCGCCGTAAATGTATTCAAATATTTTCGGGTCGGTGTTCAAGCCTTTATAAAAGAAAACGGCGTACAAACCTTCGGGCAAAACAAAAGTTTCCATTTCTGAAGGAACAGCATTAAAGTCACTTACCTCCACCGCAGCCCATTTTTCAAATTCGGCGGTGACATCAAAGTTCTTAAAGTCAAAACCCGGACCATAGACCTGCATGGATATAAGATCTGAATTTATTCCATTTTTAATTTCATGCCGGCGCGGCATAAATCCCTGCCAGAGCTTTCCAACCTGGTTATTAGCAATTGACATTTTAACGTGTTTGCCGATTAGTTTTTTTTCGGCTGTGGTTTCTATTCTAGGTTCCATATTAATGTCTTTGTAATTCTATCTTTTCAATATTATTTAGCTTGATAGGTTTGATGGCTACACCTATAAAATGATCGTTCTTACCTGTAATAGTACTATCCTCAATGATCAGTGTATCAAAATAAAAAGTTTTCCGTTTTCCATCCTTTTTGGTGATCCGTACACTTGTTTGCCTGTTAACAGGAATTATACCTTCATTACCATTCTTATCCAACACTTTTACCTCTGTTAATGAATTGCCTGTTACAACCCCCGGAAAAAAGAAATATGGAAAAACAACCAACACATTTATTTTTTTCTCGTTTTGTGTATCTGCCAATTGTTTTAATAAACTTTCGGTAGTCATGTGATAGGTTGCGCAACTGATTATGAACAGGGAAAAAACACTTAAAAGAACAACTATATAAATTTTATGTTTACGCATTACTTTAATAGTTTATTCAGTTCTATCTTTTGCCAGATCTTACTCGAAAGATTAGTAGTAAGGATCTCGATATCGTTAATGGTATTTAAAACCACTTCATCTTTATTATTATTGGCATAATTGGCCGCTACTTTTGAGGTTAGCGACAACATCTCGCAGCAATAATCTAAATAACGACTCAGATCATTTTTTGTAAGATCTCTTGTGGGCGAGTGTTTTGTTTTGTCTGTTAAAATATAAGTGGGGTCTTTTGTCAACTGGTGCATATCTATTACGTGTGCAATTGTGCGTAATTCGTGAAGCGCATTTAAAACATGTTTTTGTTTGATGATATCTTCGAGTTTGTATAAAAAATAAAAACAGGCACCTATCGTGGCGGTTTCACTGATAAAGGCTTCACTAACGGTTATCAAGTTTGCAAAACTGCTTAAAGAAGGATCGGGTTTGATATGAAAAAAAGTATAATACACTGCGGCCGCTGCAACTAACACCAAAATATAGAAAGCAATTCTAAAAAAGATATAAGGTTTATTGATGCGCTCAATATTTGCTTTGCTCGAAATAGATAAGGCCTTTAATTCGTTACACACATTTAAGAGACCAGCGTCCGGAAAGCGATCATTGATCCTTAACGAAAGAATATGAATTGCTTCGGTGATCTTATCAATATCTAAATTTTTGTAGGCCATGAATTGTTACTGAATATGTAATAAAAATAATCATTCTACTTCAGTAAACAATAACAAAACAATTAATTACTGTAAATTATTTTTAGTCTTTATACTTCGCAATAATTGTCTGATAGCTGCTAAATGAGATAGGAGAACGATGGGCACAACCGCGCTTGGCAACCACACAAATGGAAAATAGGTAACCCCTATATTTGGCTGTTCGAACGCAAGTACTTGGAAAGGTGTTTGTGCCGAAAGTATGGCAATTACTATAATATTAAAGAGTAATCCTAAACATAAAAAATTCCAAAGTAATAAGGCTTTATTGCCAAGCTTCTTAAAAATAAATACCAAATAAAAAATTATTGGAGCGGTGATGCCTGAAATAATATCATAATTATTTCCTTCAAAGGTCATTAGCACAGGGATAAAGCCGGCTGCGTAAATAAAGTATAAAGTTATCTCCACTGGTATTCTTACCGAGTGCAGGAGCGTTAATTTTCGAATATTAAGTGCGTCAATAAAAACTCTTCCTTTTTTAGTTACGAAAAGTATGGTTATAAAAATTATGGCCGGACCAATTAATAGAACAAATCGTGGTGGTAAGGTTTGGGTGACCTTATAAAAACCTGTTAAGCCAATAAGACCCTGCGCTAAGGTCCACGCTAAAAGATATACTAATACTTTTTTGGAGCTATTGGCTGCTTTGTAAAATTGCCAAATAGTAACTAATGTGGTTACAACAAATAAAATGCTGATGCTAATTGGTAGATTGTTCATTTTGTTTTGGTTTAAATTTGATACAAATGTCAACCTTAGTCATTAATTTATACTTACCAAATGGCAAGAAATAAAAATTATTTGTGCGCCAATTCTCTTCGTATCCGGCTTAACGACGTATCGGTAATACCTAAATAAGAAGCGATAGATTTTAAAGGGGCTTTTTGAAATATTTCGGGGCGGGCTTTAATTAATGTTGCATAACGTTGCTCGGCGCTTTGGTTAATTAAAGAAAGTGTTCGTTGTTTAAAAGAAATAAAACCTTTTACAAGCACCATTCGTCCAAATTCTCTAAACTCCGGTGCTGAATGAAAAAGAGTTTGCAACTGGTCGTAATTTATATACCAGCCGTTACAATCTTCAAGAGCCTGGAAATTTTCGTTTGAAGGTATTTTTTGAAAGAACGATCCTACTTCAAAAACAATTTGATTGTTAGAATAAAATTCAGTTGTTACTTCATTACCATCCAGGTCGAAGGTAAATGCGCGAATAAAACCATTTTCTAAAAAAAGATAATTGTTACAAATTGTTCCGGCTTTGGTAAAATATTCGTTCTTTTTAAGATGCATTGCTTGAAAATGCGAAGCAAGTTCTTCTACTTTTTGAGGGGCTATTGGAAGAACCTGGTTAATAAAGTTGATCAGTTTTTGTCGTTCCATTTGTTGTTAAAATTAATTTACAAATATTTCGCCAATTAAATAAAGTTTAGCCTGCCCGCTGATCTCTACCCTATCATTTAAATACTTACAAGTTAAATACCCTTTACGTTCTGAAAGCTGTATAGCGCTTAGCTCTGTTTTATTTAATTGTTTTGACCAGTAAGGCGTCAACGTTGTATGTGCCGAGCCCGTCACCGGATCTTCATTAATACCCGACTGCGGCGCGAAGAAACGAGAGACAAAATCAACGCTATTACCTTTTGCAGTGACGATGACACCGCGCGCATCTATCTTGTTTATTTTTTCAAAATCCGCAACAAGCTCTTTTATTTCTTGTTCGTTGTTAAAAATAAACAGGTAATCTGTTTTGCCTTTGTAAGCTTCTTTTGGTTTGATATTAAAGCCGGCGGTTAATACATCTGATAATTCTGCTTTTTCAAAAACATCGGTTGGAAAATTTAAAGTTAGATACTCGCCTTGTTTGCTCACATTTAATTTACCACTGCGATGCGAGAAAAAATTAATTTCATTTCCAATATGGCCCTCGTTATTAAATAATACAGAGGCCGCAGCCAGCGTGGCATGCCCGCAAAGGTCTACCTCAACCGTTGGCGTGAACCAACGGATCTCGTACACATTCTCTTTTTTTACATAAAAGGCTGTCTCCGCCAAATTGTTTTCCATGGCAATTTTTTGCAAAAGCTCATCGCTTAACCAATTGGTTAGCGGACAAACAGCCGCGGGGTTACCGCCAAAGACCTCAGCAGTAAAAGCATCAACCTGGTATATTTTTTGTTTCATTGGATTAAAATTAAGAAATAGAATTAAAATATTTTCATTTTACTTTGTAACCCATTTTTCTTTTTTCCTTTTTGCTTAAGCTATTGAAATATGCCGCACAACTCAATCCTACTGTCAAATAGGCAATTTTACCTTCACCTACTATAATCCCTTTCACCTGCGCTGACTGACAATTTTTACAATCTATTTTAACTGTTTTAGAACCGCTCGCAGTAGCTATTTTTTCAAGACTTCCATCGGCTTGAGTTTTCATTTTTAAAGTTATACTATCATTAATAGTAATCAGGACATCTTCATTGCTCAATGGTTGGTGTCCCTCTTTAAGTTTCTCATCAATTTTTAACTGCAATCCCTGGAAGTTTTGTCCAAAGAAACTTTGACTAATGAATAAGATGAATATTATAAATAGTTTTGTCATATTACTATGTAGTCAGAATTACATTTAATTTACGGAAGATTTGCTAGAATTACAAATAGTCCAATTGTCACAATTACATGTAGCCAAGTTAATATTTTTAAAGTCTTTACTTTGTTATGGGAGAGGTTTTTAATTTCTGTGTCTATAACTGCTGGTGATTTTATTTTATAAAAATAAATGTAATTGATTAGCATAACAGCAAGTATCACAGCATAAACTATCATCTTCTCATTACCTGTAGATTTCCAGTGTTTACCATCTATTCTTGCTGGTAAAATGTAGAAGCCGTATGGTGTTAGCAATTGAAGTATTGACACTATACCAATAGCATAAATTCCTGGGTGATTGTCGCCCGCTTTATTATAGCCCTTGCGAACTATACTAAAGATATATGAATATAGTAAAAGCATTCGGAAATTAAATTAGTTAAATAATTTTCTCATTTTTTATACTGTCCGTTTTCAAAATGGCCTTTTAATGTATCGCCATCTTTTATTATATAAATACCTTCTCCATGTTGTTTATCCTTTTGCCAAGAGCCTTCATAAACGTTTCCGTTTGCCCAATAATATTTCCCAAAACCATCCATTTTTCCATTTTTCCATTCACCTACATATTTGTCGTGTGCAAATTCTCCTTTTTCACCCCAATACAATATTCCTTTCCCGTCATATAAATTATTTTTCCATTGCCCTTCATAAGTCATTCCTGGATGTTCATGCTTTGGACCCGAGAATGATCTTCCTTGGCCGTTCGGTTGACCATTTTTCCATTCTCCTTTATAGTGCCCATCCCTGCTTTTATCGTAGTAAAACCCAGTTCCTTCATAAACACCATCTTTAAATTCACCTTCATACATGTCACCAAAAAATTCTGAAGATCTTCCAAACACTTGTTTGCCTTTACCGTGTTGATTTCCGTTTTTCCATTCGCCTACTTCTAGTCCACCATCTTTCCATATTTTGGTCCCCGACCCATTTTCGCAGTCATCAATACATATCCATGGTTTCTTATAATCGCAAGAAGCTAATAGTAAAATGTAAATAAAGGATACCCATGTCTTACTCATAGAGATTTTTCCTTAGGTAAAACTATAAGTCCTAGAAGGCAATTAATTAAAAGCGTATAGTTATATTGTTCTTCAAGTTTCAGTTTGTGAACTGAACTTTCATACTGTGAAATCAAATTCAAAGTCCTTTGTACAAATTCGATTTCAATGTCTTTAAAATTCCCCATTTCTAAGTTGTATCATTATTAGTTAATAAGTCAAAATAAAATTTCTTACAATTAATACAAGGTCTATCAAATATAAAAGAAAAACCCACATTAATAAATGTGGGTTTTGAAATATTATGCGGTTGTTAACCCTTTTCCTCCTCCGCCCTCCGGGCACCTCCTCCAAAGGAGGATACTGTGCGTCTAAGACTCAGCTCCCCTCAGTATGTTTAATTACTTAGCGTAGCCGGTTGCGCGGGTTTCTCTAATTACCGTAACTTTTACTTGTCCCGGATAGGTCATTTCTGTTTGGATGCGTTGCGAAATTTCAAAAGCTAATTCTTCTGCTCTGCCATCTGTTACTTTTTCGCTTGATACAATTACACGTACTTCACGTCCTGCTTGTATAGCGTAAGTTTTTTCAACACCATCATAACTTAATGCTAATGCTTCCAGATCTTTTAAACGCTTCATGTATTGTTCTGCAATCTCACGACGTGCGCCCGGACGGGCACCGCTAATAGCATCACACACCTGTATAATTGGAGCGTATAACGTATTCATTTCAATTTCATCGTGATGGGCACCAATAGCGTTACACACTTCCGGTTTCTCTTTATATTTCTCGGCCAGCTTCATACCTAATAAAGCATGTGGCAATTCCGGTTCATCATCAGGTACTTTTCCAATATCGTGTAATAATCCTGCACGCTTGGCAACCTTAGGGTTTAAGCCCATTTCAGAGGCCATAATAGCACAAAGGTTTGCCACCTCTCTACTATGTTGTAATAAATTTTGTCCGTAAGATGAACGGTATTTCATGCGGCCAACCATACGAATTAACTCCGGATGTAAACCGTGAATACCCAAATCGATACAAGTACGTTTACCTGTTTCGATAATTTCTTCTTCCAGCATTTTTTTGGTTTTCTCAACCACTTCTTCAATACGCGCCGGGTGAATACGTCCATCCGTTACTAATTGGTGTAAAGCCAAACGGCAAATTTCTCTTCTTATAGAATCAAAACAAGATAAGGTAATAGCATCTGGTGTATCATCTACAATGATCTCAACGCCTGTAGCAGCCTCTAATGCACGGATGTTACGGCCTTCACGACCAATAATACGTCCTTTGGTTTCATCACCTTCAATATGAAAAACAGAAATAGAATTCTCTATCGCTGTTTCGGTAGCTACACGCTGTATGGTTTGTAATATTATTTTCTTTGCTTCTTTATTGGCAGTTAATTTTGCTTCATCCATAATGTCTTTTACATAAGACATGGATTGTGTTTTTGCTTCAGCCTTAATAGTTTCTACCAATTGTAATTTGGCATCATCTGCTTTTAGTCCGCTTATTTTTTCAAGTAGCTCAACCTGTTTACGGTGACCTTTTTCAACTTCTTCCAAACGGTGTTTATAAAGATCTATTTGTTGTTGCGCCTGATTCTTTAAAGTTTCGGCTTCTTTATCTTTACGGTTAAGGTCTTCTATCTTTTTATTTATCTCGCCTTCTTTTTGCTTTATTTTATTTTCGGTCTGTAAAATATGGGCGTTCTTTTCCTGGATAGATTTATCGTGCTCTGACTTTAATTGTAAGAATTTTTCTTTGGCCTGTAAGATCTTTTCCTGTTTAGTAGCTTCTGCTTTTACCTCTGCTTCTTTTATTAAGTTCTCTTTTTCTTTTTTGGCGCTGGCGTTTATTTTGCTGCCTGCCAATATAAATCCTGCCACAATTCCAAGAATCAGGGCCCCTGCTATCAAACTAATTGTTATTATATCCATCTTTCCTTCGTTTTAATTACACATTCATAAAAATAAAAAACGCACAAAAATTTAAGACGTATCTCAAATTTTGTGCGTGTAAGTTTGTAAACCGTAGTTTACTATTCGTTAATATTTTTAATGTCTTGCATATGTTGTTTTAACATATCCTCCACACTTGAAAATAGCTGTTTTAAATGACTTAATTCTCCCTCGGCTGTGTTGGCTTTTTTGTAAAGCTCTGCTACTAATTGTAACATCACCATGGTCAACACATCTTTTCTATCTTTAACTGCGTAGTTCTTTTCAAACTCTGCAATTTTTGTATTTATTAGTTTAACGGCCTCTTTAATGTTTACTTCGTCATCAGCGTTTACCTTTAAGGGAAAAACACTTCCGGCAATTTCAACTTTTATGTTTACTTCACTCATTTAAAGAGGGACGTTAAAAATTAAGCACTTAATAACGTAATGCACTTATCAATTTCACGCACCAAATCGTTTATTTGTTTTTTCATTTGAGACTTTTCACTCTTCCCACCTGAATTATTGGCTAAGATAATATTCTTTCTGTGATTATTCAAGTCTGTTACATCAATGCTCTGACTATCAATATTTTGAGATAGTTCACCTATAACGTCGTTCATTTTTAACAACTGTGTTGCCATTTGTTCTTTCTCGTCTAAAAGCACTAAGCGCTCATCATTCAGGGCATCGATCTGTTTAAATAGCCTGTCTACATAGGCATCCTGCTCTTCAGTCACTGTAGTACTTGTGGCTGCTGATAAAGTAGCGATCTCTGTTTCGTAACCCGAGATCTTCTCATTTAAGGTAGAAACTGTGGAATTGAGATCAGAGATACAGGCTTGTAGTCCGGTTAATTGCGTTAAAAGATCAAGTTTTTCGGAATTTAATTGATCAAATCCGGCTTGTAATTGAGTAACCTCCGCTTTTAAATGCGAGATCTCTTCCGTTAATGCGGCATTTTGACCTTCTAAATTAGTAGCATTAAAATTCTTAACAGATAAAATTTCGTTGAATTCTTCAGTTTTTGCAGCGCTTACAGTTCTTATTTCTTCTAGTTCAGCTTTAATTAAAGCAAGCTCAGCTTCCTGTGCTTCCACTTTATCCTGTGCAGCATCAATCTCAACAATAAGGCTTGTATTTTCAACCAATAATTTTTGGAATTCGATTTCTTTATCTAAAAATTGTTGCTTAACAGTTTCTTCAATTTCAGCTCTAACGTTTTCTAATTCTTTTTCTTTGTTAGCAATGGCATTTACTAAAGTGGCAATTTGCTCATTTAAACTTTCAATTTGTTGCGACGCGTTCTCTAATTCAGAAGTTTTTAACTCTAAAGAAACTTCGGTTTCGCCTAATGTATTATTAGTAGTCTCCACTACAGCAGTTAAATTACTTAACTCTGTATTTAAATTCTCAATTTGTGTAGTAAGCTCTGTAACCTGCTCGCTGTTTGATAACGAAGAGGTTTGTTTAAAAGCATCAAACTCGTTGGTTAACTCTAAAAACTTCTCAGCTTCTGTTTTTAACTGGAACTGGTAATTAGTTAATTGCCCAGTTAAATTTTCGAATTCTGAATTTTGAGAGTCGATATGTATAACCAGTTCTTTTATTTTTTCTTTTGCCTGGTCGTTCTCTAACTGTACTTTAGTTAATTCCTCGCTAAGCCTTGTGTTTTGACCATTTGAATGGATCAACGCGTTAGATAATTTATCTTCGTAACCGCTGGTGATCTCTTGAATTTGTGAAGTATGTGAACTTGTTAATTCACTCACAAACGTTTCGTGCTCAGACTTTAAAGTATTGATTTGATTTTGGAAAGAAACAGATAACTCTTCAGAAGAAGAATTAGTAGTTGACCTCAGTTCTTCAATTTGTTTTTCGTAAGAAGCAATAAGATCGGCTTCTTTAGTAGCAAACTCAGAAGTTAAAGTTTCTATTTTAGAAGTAAATTCGTGAGTTAAATTATTACGTTGTTCTTCTAATTCTAATTTTAATCCAGAAATTTCTGTCTTATATGAGAACTCTAAACTTTCAATTTTTTGAGTGTAATTAGTTTCTAAAGTTTCGATAGCAGATTGGCTCGAGATCTTCAAAGCATTGATATCACTTTGACTGGTTGAAGTTAAGTTAGAGATCTGAGAATTGTAATCGTTCTTTAAAAAAGTAATTTGTTGCTCGTACGACATCTTAACATTCGAAATTTCTTCCTGGTGGTTAAGTGCTAAAGATTGTTCTTTGTCTGCTAAATTTGCTGTTAACTCATTTACACGGTTCTCAAATTCTTCTTTAATGCCTGCTTCTTTATAGTAGGAGTTAGAGCGAAGTTCTTCAATTTGAGTTCTGTATTCCTGTTTAACCGATTCTAAATTATTTGCTGCTTCTGCTTTAATGCCTTCAATTTTTAACTCGTAGTCGGCAGAAATGGTATTAAGATCGGATTTTAAACTTTCTATTTCGGCTAAACGTTGTTCTATCTCTTCTTGTTTTGCATGCAATTGTTCTTTTATTGAGCCTCGCAGCTCTTTGAAAGAGGCTAATTCGCCTTTGTAATTGGTGTTATCGCGCTCCATCACCACCAATTTGGTGTTTAAAACATCAATGGTTACCTGCAGGCGCTTGCAGTCTTCATCGCGCATTATTAGTTGGTTGCGGTAGTCGCTTAACGAGCGTTTTAGCTCATTAAATTCCTTGCGCAATACTAAATCGTTTTCTAAAACTTGCTGTAATTCGGTTTTTAAACTTTCTGCGTTCATTAATTCGTGTTTTGATTTTTATAAAAATAGATAACTAATAGAGGTGTAAAACCTTAGGCTGCTATTATGATTAAACACAATAATGTTAATTACCCTCTGCGTTATTAAGAGTCGATTGTTAATTACGCCTTTAACGAAAAGCTTGATTTTATTGGTTTGCAGGGCTTTTAAATTTTATTTGAGCAGAATATCGCTAAAAATACAAAGTTAAAATACTTGTGTTTTACACATAAAAACAAAAAGTAATTTTGTAGGCGGACGTCATCAGGCTCCCAATTAATTTACACAGCGGGTACAATTAGATTTACTTCTTAAAGCAGGTTTAAGAAAAATTGTCAGTTTTTTAACAAAAAAGAGAAACTTTTTGCTGTTTAATGCGTTATAAAGGTATAAATACTTTAATAATTGCCCTTTTTTATATAACTTTACCCTCTTAATTCCAACACAAACCCATGAGACAACTTAAAATTACCAAGTCCATCACAAATCGTGAAAGTGCATCCTTAGATAAATACTTACAGGAAATTGGCCGTGAAGAATTGATCACCGCTGAAGAAGAAGTAATATTAGCTAAGAAAATTAAGGACGGTGATCAAAGTGCTCTTGAGAAATTAACACGTGCTAACTTACGTTTTGTGGTTTCGGTAGCAAAACAATACCAAAATCAAGGCTTAAGCTTACCCGATCTTATTAACGAAGGAAATTTAGGTTTGATAAAAGCGGCCCGTCGTTTTGATGAGACCCGTGGTTTTAAATTCATCTCTTACGCTGTTTGGTGGATTCGTCAAAGTATATTACAAGCTTTAGCAGAACAAAGCCGTATCGTACGTTTGCCGTTAAATCAAGTTGGCTCATTAAATAAAATTAACAAAGCATATAGCAAATTAGAGCAGGAATTTGAGCGTGAGCCAAGTGCCGAAGAATTAGCTGATGTTTTAGATCTGCCTATTGACAAGGTTTCTGATACTATGAAAGTTTCGGGCCGTCACGTAAGTATGGATGCTCCATTTGCCAATGGCGAAGAAAGCAGCTTATTAGATGTGTTAGTGAACTTAGATTCGCCAAAAGCCGATTCAGGTTTAATGAACGAGTCGTTAAGCAAAGAAATTGACCGCGCTTTAAGTACTTTAACTGAAAGAGAACGCGATGTTGTAAAATTATTTTTCGGAATTGGTTTGAACCACGGTTTAACCTTAGAAGAAATTGGTGATAAATTTGATCTAACCCGCGAACGTGTTCGCCAGATCAAAGAAAAAGCTATCCGTCGTTTACGCCATAGCAGCCGCAGCAAATTACTACAACAATATTTAGGACAATAATCTCCGTTTATGTTTTTTTCTAGAACCCTTTGCAGAAATGCAAGGGTTTTTTTATTTAACCACTAAGACACTAAGAACACAAAGGTTCACAAAGATTTAAAAAAAATTCTTAGTGTTTCTTAGTGCGCTTTGTGTCTTAGTGGTAATTGTGTAGTTTTGCACCATAAATGCAGATCGTAAAAAAAATAATTGCTATTCTTATTTCCATTGGGTTGGGACTTATTTTTATTTATTCGGGCTACACCAAATTATTACCGGTAATAGAGACCTTTGAATTTACTTTTGTAGAAATTGGTATTGCCAACTGGTACGCCGCACCCATCATAGCAAGATTATTAATTGGCCTTGAGTTTTTTCTTGGCTTGCTTTTAATAATGAATTATAATCTTAAAAAATTTACACTTCCTTTTACAATTGGTTTATTATTGTTTTTTATTATTTATTTAATTATCCAGATCGCTTCCAGCGGCAACGAGGGCAACTGCGGTTGTTTTGGCGAGCATCTTAAAATGACACCTTTAGAGGCCATCATTAAAAATGTTATTATGATAGCCGGTTGTTTGGTAGTTTACTTTTTATTCGACGGCTGGAAAATAAAATACAACAAACAGTTATTAAGCTTTACATGTGTAACAGCTATACTTGTTCCGTTTGCTTTTAACCCGGTTGATTATGCTTACACCTCTAACAACCTTGACGAGAAAGTAAATTATCCTTTAGAATTAAAAACACTTTACGAGCCGGAAGATACTTCTAAGGTAGAAATTCCAACCGTTGACATGCGCAAAGGAAAACATGTTGTGGCTTTTTTAAGTCTGTCTTGCCCGCATTGCCGCATCGCTGCAAAAAAATTCAGGCTTATAAAAAAGAATAATCCCGATCTGCCAATTTACTTTGTATTAAATGGTGATAAACCAAAATATAAAGAATTTATAGAAGATACACACGCGGATAATATTCCTGCCACATTTTGTTTAGGCAAAACATTTGTAAACTTTACCGGCCCTAACCTGCCAAGGATCTATTACTTAGACAATGGTATTTTGGTTAAAAAAGTAGATTATTACGAATTGAACCAATATAATATCGAAGAATGGCTTAAGACCGGCAAGGTACAATAAGCCCCTAAATCTAACAGTCACAAGGCTTGTGCGCTTAATAACATCCTTTTAAATCTTTTTTAACAAATAATTGCTTCCTCAAGCAATATTTTTTATTTTACACTCTCAAAATCCGTTTATGAAACGTTTTCTTTTATTTTTATTTGTTGCGTTCTTGTCGCTCAATTTTTCCGCGCAGGTGTCAACTACCCAAATGGCAATGGGTACCGACGATAACTTTAACATGGAAGAATTACCCCGCGTAATTTTAAAGGAGTTGAACCGCTTTAGAAAAAGCAAAGGTTTAGACTCTTTGGAAATGAGCGAAATGCTGCAATTTGCTGCCCAAATAAGCGCCGATAAAATGGCGGGCTCCGGAAAAGATAAGATCGAAGTTAAAGCCACTCAAAAAAACCTAAAAAAAGCAGGCGCCACAAAACGCGGCGAAGAATTGACCATGAAGGCAGCCGTTAGTAAAGGCCGCGAGAATTATAAAACAGAAGATATTGCCAAAACAATTTATAACCGTTGGGAAAGTTACCAAAAGACCTTACCGATTTTAATGAACCCAAAATATACTTTAGTTGGGATCTCCTGCGAAACAGATGAAAGCGGAAAAAAAGTTTTTGTAAGCGCAGTGTTTGGTGGTTATGATATTACTAACGGCGGTGTTATTTATAAAAAACAATTGGCTATTCCTTTCAATACAAAATCAAAAAAATTAAAAGGCCCCGAAACAAAATACTGTAAGAATTGCGATCGCTGGCGAAATTACGATGTGCTTGAAAAAGGCGTTTATGTTGAAAATGGTAAAGTGTGGTTAAAATATCCAAATGCAAAAGACCTGCGTCGTTTACTTAAAAAAACTAAAGATGGCCTGGCTTTTGATATCGTACAGCGCGAGCAATACATTAATGCCGATTACAACATTGTGGATAATAACCTTTATAATAAAGGTATTATGAGCAAAGTAGTTTATAAAGAGAAATTATTTAAAAAGAATATTTTAATAAGTAAAGATCCAAAAGTAAACCGCAAGAACAGAGCAAAAGGAATTGAAGTAGAACTTGGAAAATTTGAAACAAAAATTACCGGTCCATACGAAGTAAATTTAATTGTGATACAGGACGGAAGGGTTTGTAAAACAATTACCAGAGGTTATTACGAGAACGGAAGAATAGATAGCAAAACGCCAATTGGTTTATTGCCTTATAATAATACAACAGGTTTAAAACCGCCATTTGAACCAAAATCAGAAAGCTCTATTATTAATTTCACTATTCCTTTCGAAAAAAATAAATTCGAATATAAAACAGAAGACATTCAACCGTTTATTAAAGCGTTGAACGAACCTGATTTTATTATTGACGGTTTATACATATACGCCTACTCTTCTATTGAAGGAGATTCTGCTGCCAATGCTAAACTGCAGCGTAAGCGTGGAGAAAGTGTTTTAAGTGTTTTACAAAGTTTCCAAAAAAATAAGATCAATCCAACTATTGAGACCAAAGACAGCTGGGGTTTATTTTTATTAGAGAATGAAGATGGTAAATACGCCAGCCTGGTTGCCCAGGGAAAACGTAAAGCCATTAATCAAATTAACTCCGATAAAAAATTACAGGAAGAACTGGAACCGATCTTAGCTAAAGAACGTTTTGCCCAAATGATCATGGATATTACTTACGATGTAAGTGGGCCAAAAGAAGAAAAATTCTCTAAAGTAAGCTTTGAGCGCGCATTAAAAGCCGGGAACTATAACCAGGCATACAAAATAATGGAGTTTATGAATAAACGTGTTGCCGAAAATAAATACTCTGTAAATATTTACGACAGTATAAAAATTGAAGAAAGCGCAAAAACAGTTCCCTTAATAAACAACCGTGTGTATTATAAATACCAGGCAAATAATACGGTTGATGAAGAAGATGAAGCAACCTTTGACCGTTTATTAAAATTTGAACCTATAAATCCGATCTTACAATATAACAAAGTGTATTGTCAGTTAAAATTAGATAGCAACGCTGGTAACCAGGAACACCAATCCAAAGTACAACAAACCATTGATGGCTTGTATGGTAAGCTGGATAGTAATTTAGTGAACGGCTTAAATATTGAGTGGCAATTTAAGATCATGGAAAGTTTAGACACCATGGAAAATGCCGATGCGTTAATTGATGCGTGTATTGCGCGTATCAAATCATTCTATAATATTAAAGATGCCAGCTGGCAAAATGCTTTAAAATTATCGTATGTGTTTTCGAGAGCAAAAGATTTTAGATACTCATCTACTGTACTTGAACCTTATTTAAGTGCACCCGATGTAAATGAGAATTTAGTATTTATGTATATAGCAGCGGCCAGCAGGTTGCAGGAAAAATATTATTCAAGAACTTTTGCAAGAGCACTAGAGATCGCAAAAAATAAGAACCAGGATAGGTATTGTAAATTATTTGGCGAACCGTTTATGACCTTCCAGGTATTAGAAAACCCTGAGGTAAAAAAAGTTTACAGGGGAACTTGTCCGGAAGCCAAGTGAATGGATATTGTGCCTATTAAGGCCATGCAAAAAGAAGAGAAGAAACACTAAACTTTTTACCACATAGACACATAGAGTATTCCACTTTATCTTGCAATAATAAAACAAATGAGAAAACCATTGTATTTCTTCGCTAGCGAAGAAATTATTTTCCCTTTAAGCATTTAGTTGATAACCTTTTCCTATGTTTCTATGTGGTTATTTTATTTTTCACTGAAACGAAAGTTTTAGTCTAATAACGCAAACACTCCTTCGTCACAGTTTATCTTGAGCGAAGTCGAAAGGCTCAGGATAAACTGACTCGTTTGCATTTTAAAGTTTTATACCGATGATGCAAACATCATCTACCTGTTCTAATTCACCCTTCCACTTATTAAAAACGTTTGCCAGTTCGTTTTGCTGCTGCAAAGACGGCTTGCTACAAATACTCAACAATAAATTTTCCAATTGCTTATACTTGAATTTTTTTCCTTGGTCTCCACCAAACTGATCAGCGGAACCATCTGTAAATAAATAAAAAGCAGTGTCTTTTTCATATTTAATGATATGGGTTGTAAAAGGTCTGGCATCATCACTTTTACCAATTGGTTGTTTATCTCCTTTAACTTCTGTTACTTCATTATTAACAATATACCACAAAGGATTATTGGCACCGCTCCAGCTTACTTCCCTTTTGTTCTTATCAATACACATAAAAGAAATATCCATACCATCTTTTACATCACTAACACTTTTTGCAAAAGTGTCGATAACAAGTTCGCGGGTCTTATCCAATATCTTTCCTGTTTCAGTAACGCCGAATTCGTTCACTGTTCTGTTAAGTGCGTTTGCGCAAACTACAGATACCAATGCACCGGGAACCCCATGGCCGGTTGAATCGGCCGCAGCAATAAAGATCTTTTCTCCCGCCACATGCATCCAGTAAAAATCGCCGGCAACAATATCTTTTGGCTGGTATAAAATAAAACTTTCAGGTAAATATTCTTTTACATAATTAACGGGAGGTAAAATAGCAGATTGAATTCTTAATGCGTAATTGATACTGTCGGTAATTTCTTTATTCTTCTCTTCCACTACTTCTTTTTGATGTATTACCTCAACCTTTTGTTTTTCCACTTCTTCTTTTTGTGCTTCAATAATACGACTGTAGCGTTTGTTCTTTTGAAGGTTACGATAAATAATAACAGATAAAACCAGTGCAATTAAAAAACCTACAGCAAATGCCAGTAATTGAAAATTCCGACGTTTTGCTTCTTCATTCTTTCGCATGAGCTCCGCATCCTGAAGCGATTTTTCGGTATTCAACGTTTTTATTTCTAATTTTCTCTTTTCCGTTTGATACTTTGTATCCATTTCAGCTATTTGTTTAGACGACTCAGCATTTAAAGAACTGTCTTTTAAGATAGAATATTGTTCAAGATAAATAAAAGCATTTTTGTAATCATTCTTTGCTTGGTAAACCCTGTACATTTCGTCGTAGCCATGCATTAAAGCATCAGCATTATTAATTTTATCAGCAACAACCATGGCCATATTAAGTTCTTTTAATGCCAGATCGTTCTTTTTAAGATGCCTGTATGCTTTAGCCAAACCCAAATGCAACGACATGTAATTTGCAGGTTTTAAAGCGGAAACAAAAGGCACTAATTTTGTTCCAATATCAATTACTTTTTCGCTTTCATTTAACTTATCATATAATGGTAGTTGTTGCACTTTAATAGAGATGTATCCTGCAGAATCTTTCAGATTTATAAAGATCTTTTCAGCTCTGTCGTATGCTTCAAAAGCTTGGGGTAATCTTTGCGTACGTGAATATAGTTTTGCCAGATTACCAAGTGCTTTTCCAATTTCTGCTTGTTGATTAAGTTCTGTTCGTAAGGTTATTACTTTTAAAATATACTCTTCGGCTTTTTTATAATTTTTTTGATTATAATAAACACCACCCAAACTATTAAGACAATTTGCTTCGAAAATCTTATCTTTTATTTTAACTGAGATATCAAGCGATCTTAAATAAAATAAAGTAGCAGTGGCAAAATCAAACATTTTACTGTACGCAGTCCCTTTATCGTGATAGATAGCAGCCAATCGAACGCTATCTTTTAATTTTAATGTGATTTTTTCAGCGACTTCAAAAAAGTAAAAAGAAGAATCAAAATCACCCTGATCTCTGTAATAATTGGCAATACTTGAATTTATTTCACCAAGCCCTTTTTCATCTCGTGCCTCAGTATAATTTTTTAACGAGTTTTTATATAATCCAATTATAATTTCAGGCTGCTCTCTTTCTTTTAAAATTAAACCTTTGGTACGAAAAGCTTTACCAAGACCGGACTTGTAATTTATTTTTTCTGATAATTTAATGGCCTCCGAAAGATGCTCCAACGCTTCATCCAATTGCTTACGCCTTATTTCACTAGCTAAAAGGCAGAGTGAATTTATTTTCGTTGTATCATATTTTGCGGTTGCAATTACTTTCTTTAAAGAATCGGTATTTAATTTTTTGGTATTTTGGCCATAAAGAATAAAAGAGAACAACCATAACACAAAAACCAGTATTTTAGTAAAATCACTTTTTTTCATAAGATCAGCTAAATTGTTTTACATCTGCAATTGTAATTTCTTTTCCGCCTAAAATAATTAAGCGTTCAATAACATTTCTAAATTCACGGATGTTGCCGGGCCAGTTTCTGTCTTGCATCGCCTTTAAAGCGTCTTTAGAAAATATTTTTTTAGCGATGCCCATTTCTTCGCAGATCATATCTAAAAAATGGTCGGCCAATAAAGGAATATCATCTTTGCGTTCATCTAACGAAGGAACATGAATAGGAATAACACTTAAACGGTGAAAAAGATCCTGACGAAACGTTTCCTTCTCAATTTCTTTTTCCAAATTTTTATTGGTGGCGGCAACAACTCTTACATTCACTTTAATTTCTTTGTCGCCCCCTACCCTGGTAATTTTATTTTCCTGCAAAGCACGTAACACTTTTGCCTGCGCGCTTAAGCTCATATCACCTATCTCATCTAAAAACAAAGTACCTCCTTCGGCCAATTCAAATTTTCCTTTTCGTTGAGCTACAGCACTTGTGAATGAGCCTTTTTCGTGTCCAAATAATTCGCTTTCAATTAATTCAGATGGAATGGCAGCACAATTAACTTCAATAAGCGGACCGTTAGCACGGTTACTTTTTTCGTGTAGCCATTTTGCAACTAATTCTTTTCCACTACCATTGCTACCGGTAATTAAAACCTTTGCATCGGTAGGTGCTACTTTTTCGATAATATCTTTTATGTTTTGAATGGCTTTTGAATTGCCTATCATATCCACACTTTTGGTGATCTTCTTTTTAAGCACTTTTGTTTCCGTCACAAGATCTCCTTTTTCCAAAGCATTTCTAACAGAAACTAATAAGCGATTAAGATCGATTGGTTTTGCGAGATAATCGTATGCGCCACTTTTCACTGCGTCGACCGCAGTCTCGATAGTGCCGTGGCCACTCATCATAATTATAGCACCGTTCACTTTATGTTCTACTAATTTTTGAAGCAATTCAACACCGTCTAATTTTGGCATTTTTATATCGCTTAAAATAATGTCGTAATTATTTTTTAATGCCATTTCTAATGCCATTTGTCCGTCTTCCGCTTCCTCAATAACATGCTTTTCAAATTCAAGAATTTCTTTTATTGAGCGGCGGATCGCTTTCTCATCATCTATCACTAATATTTTTGCCATAATTTTTTTATTTTTTTAATCCTTGAACCAAAACGATTTTCTGCTTCAGGGTTATATTATTTTACCGGATTTTATAATATGATCAATTAACGCGCCTTCTTTTAATGAATAAGTTGATACACGCATTTTGGGGATGTTGAACGCTTTTATAATAACATCTATCATTAAGCAGGATATCACGATCATGTCAAAACGCATTGCTACCAAACCCTTAATATTTTTCCGCTCGTCGAGCGTGGAATTTTTAATGAGTTTGGATACATGAAGATAATCATTCATATTAATATCGTAACAGGTCTTATTTTCGGCTATTGGTTCGCCATTTAATTCACCGTGAATTATTTCAACAATAGAATCAAAGGCGCCAGATGAACCGATCAATTCCATTGGCATAAATTCTTTTGCAGCTTCCATCAATGGTGCAAGTTGCACTTTCATGTGTTCTTTTATATCTGCTATTTCCTTAATGGTTATCGGATCTGAGGGTGAAAATTTTTCGAGCATGCGCGCAGCACCTATCGGAAAACTTTGTTTCCACAATAAGTCCTTATTATTTGCAAGTATAAATTCGTTACTGCCACCGCCAATATCCATAATTAAAGACACAGTATCTTTTAGATCAACAGCTGCTTTATTTCCTAAATAAATTAATTCTGCTTCACGATCGCCGTTAATTATTTCAACATCAATATTTGTTTGTCTTTTAACCTCCCCAATAAATTGTTTACCATTATCAGCATCCCTGATAGCCGAAGTGGCAAAAGCTAAAATTTTAGATACGTTGTATTTAGAGATTTCGTTGTTCAAAATTTTCATGGCATCCACCCCTCTTTTAAAAGGTTCATCACCAATAAAACCTTTGTTAATTGAGCCCTGGCCAAGCTTTACAGGGATGCGTGAGTTAAATACTTTTGAATATTTTTTTTGACTGTCGAACTCTACAATTAGTAAATTAAAAGTGTTTGTTCCGCAATCTATTACAGCCAATCTCATTTGTTAAAAATAACGCTTTTTTAATACAAATCTTTGGTTTTTTGGGCGATTTCACTATATTTATAATATCTAACTAACCCAATTAATTTATATGAAAAAACTTTTATCAGCAATTATTATTTGCTTGTGCTTAAATCCCCTGTTTGCACAAACCGTTTACAAACACCAGGTTGATGGCGAAATTTATGTAAAATTTACTAAAGCCGCTTTAAAAGAAGTTTCTAAAGAAAATCCCAATAATATTCCGCTTTCAAAATTAGCTTCGGTTAATAAAATACTTTCCAAATATGGTGTAACCAGGGCTTACAAACCTTTTTACCAGGCAGATGATGATGCCAAACTTCCTTATATTTTAAAATTTGAGTTCTCTAAAATTACTAAAGTAGAAGACTTTATTAATGAAATTAGAAATGTAACCGGTGTTGAATATGCTGAGAAAGTTAGCTTAAATACTGTTGATGCATTACCAAACGATCCTACTTTTGGAACACATCTTAATCAAATAAATGCGCAAAACGCATGGAATGTGTTTAACAGCACAGCTAACGGAAATTCCAACATTACAGTTGCCATTGTTGATAATGCAGTGTCATG
>JAUXSA010000070.1 GCA_030681615.1 Bacteroidota bacterium | reverse complement strand
TGATAAAAAATATCAATCACTAGTTTATCCCTAATGCCTTCAAAACCGGGTTTAAAAGTATAACTCTCAAAAAGCTTTTTTGTTTGCGCTTCGTCAATAAAAACCGGTAACTTTTTAGCAACTTTTGGTCCCTGTACTTTTTGCATGGGGTTTATAGTTAAAACATGGCTCCTAACCAGGTACTTAAAAAAAGATTTTAAGGTGCTTAATTTGCGGTTAACGCTACGCGGAGATTGCTTTTTATCCATCAAATGAGCCATAAAACCCCTTGCATGCTGATGGGTGATCTCTGAAAGCGCTGGTTCTGCAATTTCTGAGTCCATGAAGCCGAAGAACTCCTTTAGATCGAGGGAATAATTTTTTACAGTTAAAGGGCTAGCCCGCTTTTGCAAGCTCAAATAAGAAATAAAGTCTTTTACCGCCGCTTCCCTCATAAAAATAAAAAATCCTAAACGAATTTATGCAATTCAGCTTAGGATTCCAATATAAAAAATTGTAAATTTTATAAAGATATTACTTCTCGATAGCGCCGATCTGTAATTTTTGCTTGTAAGCAGCTTTAATGATCTCCTCGCGACGGCGAACAGATGGTTTTGTGAACTTAGTACGCTCGCGTAATTGTTTAACTACGCCGGTTTTTTCGAATTTCTTCTTGTACTTTTTTAAGGCTTTTTCAATGTTATCGCCTTCTTTAATTTGAACTATTAGCATTTTTAAGTCTATTTATAATTTAAGAGGTGCAAATATAACGAAAATTTCAAATACCCTAAAATATTTTTTAAAGGATTTTAATGTATTTAAGGGGCAAATACCCTAAATTTACTGTTTTCCTCAATTTATGCAAAAAGACAGCTTTTTAAAGTTCAAAAACACAATAAAAAAGGCCAATAACATTGTTATTACCACACATTGGAGCCCCGATGGCGATGCAATGGGAAGCAGTCTTGCCTTGTATAACTACCTTTTGCAGCTGGATAAGAGCGTAAAAGTGATTGTACCTAATGCCTACCCTGAATTTTTGGACTGGTTACCAGGCAATAAAAATGTAATTATCCATCAAAAGAACGAGGCAAAAGTAGAGAAACTGGTAAAAGCAGCAGATCTTATTTTTACACTCGATTTTAATTCTTTCAAACGCATAGAAAAACTGGGTTTATTGCTTGAAAAAGCAACCGCTCCTATTGTGCTTATTGATCATCATCAACAACCCGAAAAATATGCTACTTATTATTTTCATGATGTAGCCGCCTGCAGCACCTGCGAATTGATCTATGAATTAATTGCAGGCATGGGCCATAAAAAACTTATCGATAAAAAAATTGCAGCTTGTTTATATACAGGATTAATGACCGATACAGGGTCGTTCCGATATCCAAGTGTAACAGCAAAAACACATCTCGTAGTTTCCGAACTCTTAAAAACAGGAATGGTGCCTGCAGATGTTCACAGCGCTGTTTACGATACTTATAGTTATGAGCGTTTAAAATTATTAGGTTATTTATTAAGCGAGAAAATGGAATTGGTAAAAGACGTTCCAGCAGCTTACTTTGCAATTACAGAAAAAGAATTAAAAAAATTCAATTATCAAAAAGGAGATACAGAAGGCATCGTCAATTATCCTTTCTCAATAAAAGGCATTAAAGTTTGCGCCATGTTTAACGAATCAGAAGAAGGTTACATAAAAGTTTCTTTCAGAAGCAAAGGAAAAATTGATGTAAATAAATTTGCAAGAGACCATTTTAATGGTGGCGGACATATAAATGCTGCCGGCGGTAAAAGCACGCAAACGCTAGAAGAAACGGTAAACAAATTTACTACGCTTGTAAAAACATTATTTTAATAATGATAAATAAGTTAGCTGAAATAACTTTAAGATCACAGGTCGCAAAAGATAATTTAGCGCTTCCAAAATATTTTTTATCATGGGACAAGATCGAAAAAATTGCCCTTGTTATTAGTAAAGACGACACCATCAATAAAAGCGCGCTAGATAAATTTATTACCGATTCTCAAAAATATGTAGAGGTTTTTTTTATAGAACTTAATTCTAAAGAACCTAGTTTTGGCGATTGGAAATGTTTTACAAAAAAAGATAAGTCGTTATTAAGCTTACCAAAAAAACAAATTAGCAACGATCTTTTACATAAAAAATTCGATCTTGTTATAAACGCATCCAACAACTTTCTGCTATTTGCATCTGCAGTTACCTCTGCTATAAAGGCTCCGGTTAAATGCGGGCAAACCAATGGTTTTAACGAAGTACAATTAATAATTCAAAAAACCGTACCCTTTAATTTGATAAATTATTTGAACGATGTTGTGAAATATTTAAAAATGATAAAGACTTAATTATTTAAGAACTCTGATCTAAGAATTAAGATTTTTAAATCAGAAAGAGATATTATATATTAGAAACAAAATTAAATCATAGATCAAAAATCATAAAACTGAAATTAATTATATGGACTTAGAATTTAATAAGAACGACGATAAAATGCGTTTGCTCATTAGTCAAATGGAGCAGCGTTTACAAAAAGTGTATTTAGGCGGTGGTAAAGCGCGTATTGATAAATTACATGAACAAGGTAAAATGAGTGCGCGCGAACGTATTGATTTTTTATTGGATAAAGACACACCTCGTGTGGAGATGGGTGCTTTTGCCGGCTACGAAATGTATGCCGAGCATGGTGGCTGTCCGGGTGGTGGCGTTGTTATTGTTATTGGTTATGTAAGTGGTAAACAATGTATAGTTGTTGCCAACGATGCAACAGTAAAGGCCGGAGCCTGGTTTCCTATTACAGGAAAAAAGAATTTACGCGCGCAGGAAATTGCAATGGAGAACCGTTTACCAATTATTTATTTGGTAGATAGTGCCGGTGTTTATTTGCCTTTGCAAGACGAAATTTTTCCTGATAAAGAACATTTTGGAAGGATCTTTAGAAATAATGCGGTAATGAGCAGTATGGGCATTTTACAAATTGCCGCTGTTATGGGTAGTTGTGTTGCCGGCGGAGCCTATCTTCCCATTATGAGCGATGAAGCAATGATCGTTGATAAAACCGGTTCTATATTTTTAGCAGGAAGTTATTTAGTAAAAGCCGCTATTGGCGAAAGTATTGATAACGAAACATTAGGTGGCGCTACAACACATTGCGAAATTAGTGGTGTAACTGATTACAAATGCAAAGATGATGCTGATTGTTTAACTCGCATCCGTAACATTATGAGCAAGGTGGGCGATTACGATAAAGCCGGCTTTAACCGTATTGAAAGCGCCAAACCAAAAAAAGACGAGAAAGAACTTTACGGTATCTTCCCGGTAATGCGCGATAAACAATACGATATGTATGATGTTATTGAGCGTTTGGTTGATGATAGCACGCATGAAGAATACAAAGCAAATTACGGACAAAGTATTATTACAACCTATGCCCGCATTGACGGCTGGGCCGTTGGTATTGTTGCCAACCAACGTAAAGTGGTAAAAGCAAAAAAACCGGGAGGAAGTAACGAGATGCAGTTTGGCGGCGTAATTTATAGCGATAGCGCAGACAAAGCAGCTCGCTTTATTATGAATTGCAATCAAAAGAAAATTCCGTTAGTATTTTTACAAGATGCTACAGGCTTTATGGTTGGCTCGCGTAGCGAACATGGTGGCATTATTAAAGATGGTGCTAAAATGGTAAATGCCATGGCCAACTCTGTTGTTCCAAAATTCACAATTATATTAGGTAATAGTTATGGCGCTGCCAACTACGCTATGTGTGGTAAAGCATACGATCCGCGTTTAATTGTTGGCTGGCCCACAGCCCAGGTAGCGGTAATGGGTGGCGCGCAAGCGGCAAAAGTATTAGTACAAATTGAAGTGGCAAGTTTAAAAGGTAAAGGCGAAGAGATAACTCCTGAAAAAGAAGCAGAATTGTATAATAAAATAAAAGACCGCTACGATGCACAAACAACACCATATTATGCAGCAGCGCGTATTTGGTTAGATGCTATTATTGATCCATTAGAAACGAGAAAAGTAATTAGCATGGGTATTGAAATGGCTAACCACGCTCCTATTACCAAACAATACAACGTGGGAACTATACAAACCTAAACGCTTTAGGTAATATTTGTGTATTGTCGAGCACAGTCGAGACACGTATACGCTTCCCGACTACGATAGATAATAGAACTTTAATATTTCGTCGAAATTTAGCATCTATTAATACTTTTCTTTTGTATTTTAGAATCTTCATGGAAGAAACTACCATACCTGAAAATATAGTAAAGCAGGAATTTTATAAGTCGACAGAAAAATTTCATGTCATAACCTGTTGGGTTGGTATTGTTTTAAATATTGTATGGTTTATCAGCGATATTTTTGTTATTCCTGAATACTGGCTGCCTTTTTTTATTTTCAGGGTGTCTGTTTCATCTATAAGTATGATTGCGTTGCTAACGAGAAAAATTACAGGCATAACCATTTATACCTGTATGTTCTTACTCGTTCTTGGCATCGTTATTCAAAATGCTTACATGTGGAGCGTTATGGATATTGCCCATTTTCAAAAACATGCTTTTGCATATATGGTATTGTTTATTGGCGTTGGTATGTTGGTATTATGGGAAATGAAATTCTCCTTAATAGTGTTAGCTGCAACCATTATAAGTAATGTTGTTTTCTATTTATTGAATAGTAACCTTACCGTTGATGAATTTGTAATTAACGGTGGTTTATTAACGCTTACTGTTGCTATTTTTTGTGTGTTCCTCATTCGTACACGTTACAATTTAACTTATAGCGAAATTCGCAGCAGGTTAGAGTTAGCAAAATCAAAATCAATCATAGAAGAGGCTCATACCGAAGTTGTAAACCAGAAAAAAGAAATCACCGATAGTATCAACTACGCGCGAAGTATTCAGCAATCTTTAATTCCATTGGAGGGACATTTTAACAGTCACTTTAAAGACAGTTTTGTACTATTTAAACCAAAAGATATTGTAAGTGGTGATTTTTATTGGGTGTACGAAAAGAACAATGTTGTTTTTTATGCTACCGGCGATTGCACCGGGCATGGGGTTCCGGGAGGGTTTATGACCATGCTGGGCTTGTCTTTTTTAGATGAGATAGTTGAAGTAAAGGGTATTAAAACACCATCGGAGATCTTAAATTTAATGCGTGATAAAATTGTAAGTACTTTAAAACAACATGGCAATTTTGGCGAGAGTAAAGACGGTATGGATATTACAGTTTGCTGTCTTGATAAAAATAAAAGAGAATTACAATACGCTTCGGCAAATAACGCACTTTATATTGTTAAAGCACAGCAAGAAGGTCATGGGCAGGAATTACAAATTTACAAAGCCGACAAACAACCTTGTGGTTTTTATCACGCTTACAAACCATTTACAAATAATGTAGTTAAACTGGATGAAGGTGATTGCATTTATACCTTCTCTGATGGTTTTCCTGACCAGTTTGGTGGGCCACACTTTAAAAAATACATGCACCGTCAATTTAAAGAGGTGATATTACAAAACTGCCATTTAAATTTTGCCGAACAAAAAAATCTATTGAACTCTTCTTTCGAAACATGGCGTGGTAAACAAGAACAGGTGGATGATGTACTGGTGATTGGTGTTAAAGTTTAACCCAGGATGATGGAACACGGATAAAACAGATTAAACTGGTCTTCACTGATAATTAAAAGCAGTGTAGATCTGTTCAATCCGTGTCATCTGTGTTACATCACGAAAAGTTATTTATAAAACAACCACTTCCCTATTTCTCTCCAGCTGGTTTTTTTGCCATACATTAAAATACCGGTGCGGTAAATTTTTCCGGCCATCCAGGTTGTAAAAATAAAGGACACAAATAAAATGCTTAATGATAAGGCCAACTCCCACAATGGCACCCCGTTGGTTATACGCGACATCATTACAATAGGAGATGTAAATGGAATAATAGAACCCCAGAAGACCGTTGATGAATCGGGATCCATAATGGTTTTGGTGGCAATAAAATAACCGATCATTAATGGGATCATGACGGGTGTAATAAATTGCTGCGAGTCCGATTCTGAATCGACGGCACTGCCAATAGCCGCCATTATTGAGCTGTAGAACAAATAGCCTCCAATAAAATAAAGTATAAAACAAATAAATACTTCCATAAAATCGATCTTCTGAAGTTTTTTCAAAAGATCAAATAACTCCAGTTTATCATCAAATTTCTCCAACTCATTAAAGTTCACGTTAGTGCCATTCTTTTTTACCAACTCTTGTTGCGTTTCAAATACTTTTAGCTGTGAGGATGCATCCTTTAAAAAGATAGCAGATAAAGCCGTAGTTAAAATAAAAGTGATAAGACCCATTATTAAGAACTGGATAGTAC
>JAUXSA010000137.1 GCA_030681615.1 Bacteroidota bacterium | reverse complement strand
TTTTGTTACTGTATTAGTATCTTTATTTGGCGTTATTAAAATGTGGAAACTACAAAAAATTGGCTTTTTCCTTTATGTTGGAGCTACTGTAGTATCTATCATTATGACAATTGTTTATAGCGGATTCAGTTCTGGTATGATGTCAATTGTTTTTGGTGCTTTATTCATTGTTCTTTACGGTTTAAACCTAAAGCATTTAAAATAATCTTTTTCAATTTTAAAAAAGTCCCTGCTTATTTATAAGCAGGGACTTTTTTTGTTAAAAACTTTACAGTTTCCTAACCTCATTTTCAATAAAAAGAGGCTACTTTCACTCATTATAAATTTAAAAAACTAAAAATGGAACAAAACAATACAACAACACCTGCAGCAAATAACGGAAAAGGTTTAGGCATTGCAGGTATGATCTTAGGAATTTTAGCGATTATCGTATCATTTGTTCCCTGCTTTGGCTGGTGGGCAATAGTTTTAGCGGTAGTAGGTGTAATTTTATCGGCAATTAGCATGTCACAGGCAAAAAAAGCAAATGCCCCAAAAGGAATGGCAATTGCCGGTTTGATCTGCTCTATACTTGCCATTATTATTGGTTCTATCTGGATCTTTGTAATTGCAAAGGCAGTAACCGAAGGTGGTGCAATGTTTAAAGATGCAATGGAAAAATCTGGCGCAATGGATTCTTTAACAAAAGCAATGGATCAGTTAAAACAATTAACCGATACTTTAAACGTTCCGCAACAATAAATGCGTAAAGCGCCCAGCTATGTAATAATAAGTTTGGTGTTTTTTATATTGATAGGGGTAGGCTTTGCTTACTCCTATTTTTTTTATCCTAACGATCATCCAATAGATTGTGCTATAAAAGCTGCCACCGGTAAAGACTGTCCTTCATGCGGATTTTCGAGGGCTTTTGGCAATTATACCCATTTTCAATTTAAAGAAGGGAGGGATTTTAACAGTTTATCCTGGCCCTTCTTTTTATTTTTTTCGTTTCAGTTTGTGTTAAGAGGAGGAGTTGTTTTAATTTATTTGTTAAAACCTAAACTTATTTCTCCCGGTTTCGTTAAAATAGAACTAGTTATAAGTGTTCTGCTTTTTTTATCTGTAGTTCTTCCTTTAGTATTAACCATTAAAATTTAAACAAATGGAAAGTAACATCGATTCAACAAACGACATTAAGCATGGCCGCCCTAAATTATTATCAGTTACATGCATCTTAACCTGGATAGCTTGCGCACTATTATTGATCTCTTCTTTATCCGGGCTAATGACCCAATCGCCCGAGAAACAACAGCAACAGATCGATCAAATGCGAAAGATCAGTCCGGAAGCTGCCGAAAAAATGGAAGCCGCATTAGCTAACGATAATGGCGCAAAAAAAATCCTTACCACTTTACTCAATATTCTTGCAATTGCACTATGTGCTTTTGGTGCAGTGCAAATGTGGAATTTAAAACAAACGGGATTTTATTTTTATCTCATTGGCGAAGTGCTGCCTTACATTGGTCTTTTAATTGCAGGTACCGAAGCAATGGCCGCAGCAAGCGCTTTGGCAGGAAGCCTGGGTTCTGCAGTAATTGGCGTTGTAATAACACTATTGATAGTTTTTGATGTGGTATTCATTGTACTGTATGCTGTAAATTTAAAATACATGGTGCCTCCCAGCCAGTTTGATTAATTAATTTTAGAGATCATTTTTATTAGTATTTCAGTATTTTTATTAGCACTTTTACCTTTATTATTAAAAGTTTAAGCTAATGGAAAACACTATGAATAACGGGTTTCAAAATGATATTGCGCCCTTGCCGGAGAAGCCCCAATTTTTAAAAGTATTATGTATTACCTCTTTTGTAGCATGCGGTTTAATGTTATTGATTTATGGTCTCGGTTCATTTTGCCTGGCTATAGGTGAAGAGACGATTATCAGTGTTTGGGATAAAATAATTGCACAACAACCACAGTTGGAAGAAATGGATCCTATCGTTTTTTTTAACGAGATAGGTAAATTGTGTTTGTATAATTTCTTTGCCAACATATTTTCTTTAGTTGGTGTAATCATGATGTGGCGTTTAAATAAAATTGGTTTTTTTATTTATGTAGCAGCCGAGCTGGTTACAAATTTTTTGGGATTAGACCTTGGCGTTTCAGCAGATGGTGGAAAGTCTTATGGCTCATTGATCTTTTCAATTTTAATTGATTCGGTTTTTATTATCATGTACGCTGTTAATTTAAAGCACATGAAAGGAACTCAGGCTTCTATTTCTTAAATCTAATTTCATAAATATTAAATCTGTATGGAATCAAAATATCCTAAAGGACTTTTCTTTTTAGTGTTTACCGAATTTTGGGAGCGCTTTGGTTATTACTTAATGATAGGGATCTTTTTCCTTTACATGACCGCAGAAGGAAAAGATGGAGGTATGGGTTGGGAAAATGGTACAGCTTCAGATATATACGGAACATTTATTGCGTTGGCTTACTTAACACCTTTTATGGGTGGGCTTTTAGCCGATCTTAAATTGGGCTACCGTTTTTCAGTTACACTGGGTGGTATTTTAATGGGCATTGGTTATTGTATGCTCGCCATCCCCGAAAAGTGGGCCTTTTTTACATCGTTAGCTATTATGGTTGTAGGTAACGGATTTTTTAAACCCAACATCGCAACACTTTTAGGAAATCTTTATAACGATCCCCGCTACCGCCACAATAAAGATACGGGCTATAATATTTTCTACATGGGTATTAATGTGGGCGCTTTTATTTGCACTTTTATTGCGGCATTAATGCGAAATAAAATTGGTTGGAACGCAGCCTTCATAAGTGCAGGTGTTGGTATGTTCATTGGTGTTATTACATTTTGGATGGGCATGAAACATTACAAACATGTTGATGTACGCAAAGAGCCTAAGCCGGAAGACAAGCCTTTTTTAATGAAGTTTGTTGCCGTTTTACTTGTTGGAATTGTTTTTTCAATTATTGGTTGGTTCATTCCGGGAACCATTTTTGGAAGCGATAGTACAGATGCCTTTTTTATGTTCTGCATCCCGGTAATTTATTTTTATGCATCCATTTATAAACAAGCCAATGCGGAAGAACGCAAACCGTTAGGTACTATGTTCACCATTTTTATTATCGTAATTTTATTTTGGGCTATCTTTAAACAAAACGGCACCGCCCTTACAACTTATGCAGAATCTTACACCAATAGGGAAGTACCCGCGGCTGTATTACCGGTTACAAAATTTATGGGCAATTCAGACACCATACCTGCAAGGAATATAGAGGTTAACCAATTGGATGAGCAATTCAGAAAGATAAAAGATGCAAATGGCGATCCAATAAAATGTATTGATTACCCGTCTTATTATAAAAACCTGGACGCAAGCAAATATCCGCCACCTGGTGGTAAAATACATGTTTTAAATACAGAGATCTTTCAATCTATTAATCCCTTTTTTGTAGTATTCTTAACACCACTTATTATTGCTTTTTTCGCATTTCTTCGAAAAAGGAAAAAAGAACCTACTACAGCAACAAAGATCGCGTATGGTCTTTTGATCAGCGCATTGTCTACCTTAATAATGGTTGGCGCAGTGTATTATACCGACAACGGCGCCCATAAAGCAAGTGCCTGGTGGTTAATTGGCTGTTACGGTGTGGTTACAATTGGAGAATTACTTCTTAGCCCTATGGGCCTATCGATGGTGTCGAAATTAGCACCGTTAAGATTAGCCGCTTTAATGATGGGCGGCTGGCAATTAGCAACCTCTATAGGTAATAAATTAAGTGGCGTTCTTGCAAAGAACTGGGATAAGTTTGATAACAAAGCCAATTACTTTTGGTTGAATTTTGCTTTGCTCATGTTTGCCTTTTTAATTATGATGCTTTTATTGAAACGCCTGAATAAAGTTTTTCATGAAGGAAAAGAGAATTGATTTCTTTACTTTTCCTTAGTCGAAATACTTTTATGTTTTTTATGTCACTTTTGGCGCAGGATAAATATGCAGTGCATATTTAGGCCAGCTTGTGTGAAGCCAACACACATGCCGGCTCAATGCTTTGCATTGCCCTTCTTTCGCGACGCAGAACAGCGAAAGAAAAACCGCCGCCTCGCTAAGCTCATTTTCTGTGTGCCTAATCAACTAACCGCCTAGCTTAGCTCGCTAGCTATCTCTGCAAAAGATCAAGATCGAAAACCCAAACACCTAACCGCAGAATTACCATCCGCAAAATCTGTACACGTAAGCACACAATGCGAGTTGGCCTCATAAGATTTTGCGTAAAAATTCATTATAAATTAAAAGCATTGGCATGTGTGAAAGATGATTTTGGCTGTTCGCGAAGCGCTTAAATCAGCAGGCTTAATTTGTGATGAATTTTAGCAAAATATTATGAAAGCCTTGATTTTTTGGTTACTTTTTGATCAAGCAAAAAGTGACGCCAAAAATTATTTAAGAAATATTTTGTTTTATTTTCCAATTTAAAAAAGTGAAAAAATTACGCCCATTCCCACGCAGTTCGATACGCACCATGCCTCTCGCAATATTCTAAAAAGGAGTTATAAAATTTACTGGCACCAATTGTTGAACTATCACCAATAACCACCAATTTTTTCTTCGCGCGGGTTATGGCAACATTCATTCTTCGTAGATCGTTTAAAAAACCTATTTCCTGTCGTTCGTTACTTCTTACTAAAGAAATATAAATAATATCACGTTCTTCCCCCTGGAAACCATCAATTGTTTTTATGCTTAATGAAGTTAATTTTGTTTTGTCAAATTCAAACTCACTAATATTATCTTTTAACCATTCGCGTTGTTCTTTGTAAGGAGAAATAATACCAACACTTATTGCCGGTAAATGTTCGTGTTGTGCATACTCTGTTAAAAGTTGCTGTAAATGTTTAAATAGTACATCGCCTTCTTTTGGGTTAAAATGACTTAATGTTTCTGTATTTTGAATTTCATCAAAGCCACAACCGGCGGTATCAATAAATTCTATCGACTTACTTAACATCGAGTTCTCATCATTCAATAACACCTGTGCAGAAACAGATTCATCGGCAATTAATTCGTTCTCGTAAAAATAATTATTACTAAAACCCATAATAGCGGTGTTCATACGGTACTGCCGCGTTAATAAAGAAACCGCCTCTTTAAATTTTATACAACGATCTAATAACGTTTCATCGAGGCCACCTTTTTTTGCCTCTAAACTTTTTACAACGGGAGGTAATTGAAAATGATCGCCGCTTAAAATTAAACGTTTACATTTTAATAAAGGGATCCATACCATAGGTTCTAATGCCTGTGATGCTTCATCAAAAAACAATGTGCCAAATCTTTTTTTTGCAAGTCCCCTGTGTGTACTTGTTACTGGTGTGCAACAAATTACTTTAGTGGTCTTAAATAGTTCGTCCACAATAAAATCTTCTAATAGACGCGCTTCTTTAATACAATTTTTTGCTTCGGTATAATAAGCTGTGCGCTGCTGCGCTTCTTCTTTTCCAAACACACGCTTGTATTTTCCGGCCATGCGAAAATATTCTTCTGCGTTGCGCCTTAAATTTTTTATGTCTTTATAATAAGGTGAAGAAGAGATCTTTCCATCAATGCTGCTATTCTGTAATTCGTCTGAGATCCTTGCCGGATGTCCCATACGTAAAACATCTACACCAAGCTCTATTAGTTTTTCGGTAATAAGGTCAACCGCCGAATTGGTTGGCGCACAAACTAAAACCTGGCTTTCTGTTTGTAAAGTTAAACGAATGGCCTGTACAATGCTAGTTGTTTTTCCTGTGCCCGGCGGACCATGAATAACGCCAATATCATTCACGCTCAAAATATGGCGCACCGCTTTATTTTGCGAGAGATTTAATTGCGGAATTAAAACATCATTATTTATTTTTTCGAAAGAGAGCGGAAGAGCACCTTCGATCATTTCGCGTAATTCCTCTATACGGTTATTTCTTGCGTTTATTACAACATCCAATGCATTTTGCATTTCGTTATAACTGTTGTCATCAAACTGTATGTTTATTCCCAGTTTTCCATCGTAACACCAATCGGGCAATTCATCAGAATGAATAATTAATTTTAAAGAGTTTTTAGAAACAGATTTTATGGTTCCTGTAATTTCATAGGTCTCTTCATTTTGATTAGAGAATAAACTTACATTTTTTCCAGAACTGAATTGATGTGCCTTATCAATTTGTGTGGTGCGTTCTATTTCCAAATGCAAAAGATCGCCAGAGCCTAACTCTTCATTATTTATTTTGATGGGATACCAGGTAACGCCGTTCTTTTTTCGTTGATCAAGCGTAACGCGTAAGAATTGTTCTTTGTACAAACGGTAATCTTCGTCGCGCTCAATTTTTAATAATTGTTTTAAGCCCTTTAAACGTTCAATGGCTGAGGTGGTAGCCATTAGAGATTATTTTTATTTTTTAGTTCGGCGCGTAACTGGTTGCTGGTTTTTTTAGAACCATCGTGGCTCCAGCCCGGTGGTCCAAATACATACATTAGTTTAGCTTTAAAAGAAGACTCTTTTTTAAGATCAGCAAAAATATTTTTCCATTCATGAAAGATCATTTTAATTGGATGATAGGTGCCAATGTTTTCTGTTAAACCATATTTAACCGGATCACTTTCTTCTTCTGCCTGAAAAGTGCCAAATAATTTATCCCAAAAAACTAATAACATACCCATGTTCTTATCAAGGTAACGCACGTTACTACCATGGTGAACACGGTGATGCGAGGGCGTAATAATAATGTATTCTAAAAATCCCAGTTTATTTATTGTTTGTGTATGTGCTAAAATTCCAAAAATTTGTGTGGCGCTGTAAACAAACATAATATCAATGGCTCTAAAGCCAACTAAGGTTAACGGAATAAAATAAACAAAACGGTAAAGCGGTTGAAAAACAGAAGAGCGAAAACCAACGGTAAAATTAAATTCCTCGCTGTTATGATGTGTTACATGCACTGCCCAGAAAAAGCGACAGAAATGATCAACCCGGTGTAACCAGTAGTACATAAAATCTTCAGCGATCACTAAAACTATCCAATACAAAACAACATTTGTGCCCCAGTCGTAAAAACGAAACTGAAAAAAATAGTTCAGGATCAATAAGCATAACCCCCTCACCAGGATATCCAAGCCCATGTTTAAAGAAGTTAAATAAACATTGGAAAGCAAACCTTTGGTGGTGTATAGACCTTTATTTTTAAAATACGAATAGAAGAATTCGAAACCAATAACAATGGCATAAATTGGCACAGAAATTAAAACTAAAAGGGATTCTCTAAACTCGTCCATCCGGATGCAAATTTACTCAGAATCTTTGAAATTTGAGGGGATTTATTTCCAGCCTTTTCGATTTTTTAACGCTGTAATATGCGCCAAATGATGGTTGCAATGCCAGGCATACATATCCGTGCTTTCGTTGAGGGATAATTCTCTTCCTTTTTCTGGATGAATAAAACTCCGGTTATAATCAATGTCAGACATGTTTTTAAGAAGAGTGGCCCAACGCGCGTGCACGCCTTCAATTATTTGAAAAGAAGAGTAGATAGGAAAATGTTTTGTGTCATCCATTTCGGCCCATAGTCCTTCTGTATATGGTTTGATCGTTGGCGTATCTTCTGATAAAGCAAGTTTAAGACGTATAAATGCGTTCATGTGACTATCAGCGCAATGATGAACAACTTGTCTCACAGTCCAACCTTCCGGGCGATAAGGCGTATCTAATTGTTCGTCAGATAAATTTTCAGTTTCCTGTTTTATTTTTTTTGGAAAATCTTCGATAACAGAAATAGCGGCGCTTAAAATTTCCTTAGTAAAGGTATTTGGTTTTTTATATTGCCCAACCGGATATTTTAATTCTTCCATAATTAGCGGATGATAGCGATGTGGCCGGTTTTACTAAACACCTTACCATTGTATAGCGTATACGAAATTAAATAATTATAAACGCCTACTTCAACTTCTTTGCCACCGTAAACACCATCCCAGGTATCAGAAATATTTTTCCATTTAAAAATTTCAGTTCCCCAACGGTCAAAAACAGAGCCCTTAAATTGTGTAACACAGCTGCCGCCTAAAACGCGATAGTCGTCATTCAAGCCATCGCCATTTGGTGTAAAAGTATTTGGCATATAAAAATCGCCTTTGCCGCAACCTGCCTCTATCAAATAATAAGTTGTGTCCATGCAACCCATGTCGTTTTGTGCAACAAGGGCAACCAGGTATTTTCCAGGAAATTCATAAGATGCCGTAGTAACAGAATTTGTGGATGTTTGTCCATTACCAAAATCCCATGCAATATTTGTAGCACCGCTAGATGTATTTGTAAATGTTAAGGTCCCTGGATAATCCACATAATTACTTTCAGGATCGAATGAGGCAACTACATCACTCACATTTAAAATAGCCCCTGAAGTTGTAGAACAACTACCATTTGAGCCAATTAAAGTAATAGTTGAGTTCTGAGTAGCTACAATATTTAATGGATTACCAAAATAATAATTACCGTTAACATACCATTCGTAAATATTTGCGCCTGTTGCACTAAATGTTACAGGCGTATTAGGACAAACCAACTCAGCAGATTGAGAAATAACTAAAACCGGTTTGGTATTTACAATTACCTGTGTAGTTGCTGTTGCAGGACAAACCCCGTTGGCACTCATAACTACATAATTGGTGGTAACTGTTGGGGTAACGGTTATAGCATTGCCGGTAATATTTCCCGGGTTCCAGGTGTAACCGTTTGTTGCGCCTGTTGCAGTTAATGTAGCTGTTTGGCCTAAACAAATAGAAGCGTTGTTCAACTGAATGGTTGGGGTTGGTACAACAGTAACGTTTGAATTTGCGGTGTAGCTACAATTTCCTACAACTACCAATAAACTATAACTTGTTGTTGTGGCAGGGCTAACATTAATACTTTGTGTGGTTGCACCGTTACTCCATAAATAAGATGTTCCGTTTAAGGTTGTTCCAATGTTTGCTGTTTGTCCCTGGCAGATACTGGCGTTGCTTACCGGCGCTGTTAAACCGTTAAGCACAGTAACAGAAACATTTGTTTGAGCACTGCACGATCCGTTATCACCAATTACAGTATAAGTAGTATTTATTGATGGGTTAACCGTTATAGAATTACTTTGTGTGCCGGATGGCAACCAGGTATAATTTGTAGCACCGTTGGCTGTAAGAGTTGCAGTAGCCCCATTACATATAGTAGCGTTAATAGCAGCAACTGTTGGACTTGGAGTTATAGTTAAATTATAAACTGTTGCCACAGTACAGCTATTAACTTCGCCAATTACCGTGTAACTTGTATTAGTCGCAGGCGTTACAATAATTGAAGCTGTATTATTTGCACCGTTAGACCACGAATAAGTTGTTGCACCTGCGGCAGTGATAGTTGAAGTTCCACCGGCGCAAATCTGATTGGCATTTAGATTTACAACTGGTAAAGCATTTACAACGACGCTGGCAACTACACTTCCGGTACAAGCACCTTTACTTCCTGTAACGGTATAAGATGTATTTACAATTGGATTCACAAAAATGGTAGGCGTATTTCCTCCATTGCTCCAAACATAATTTGTTGCAGTACTAAGAGCGGATAATGTGGCTGTTTGTCCTGAACAGATGGTTGGTGTATTTACTGTGATAGAAAGATTTGAGCCAATAACAATTGAAGCAGTTGTAATTGCAGTGCAACCATTGGTTGCTCCTATAACTGTATAAACAGTAGTTGCAACTGGTGCATCTGTAAATGAAGAGCTAACCACGTTTAATCCAGTTGGATCCCAGGTATAAGTTGTTGCGCCGTTAGCCGTTAATGTAGCAGCCTGTCCGGAACAAACAGTCATGCTTGCAGCGCTTACCGTTGGCGTTGCTGTTACATAAATAGTAGTAGTTGCAATTGATGAACAGCCTCCGGATGTTCCCGTAATAGTGTAAGCCGTTGTAACAATTGGTGAAAGAATATTTGTAGAAGTAGCTGTTCCGTCATTCCATAAATAAGTTATTGCGCCGTTAGCTGTTAATGTAGCTGATTGACCAACACAAACACTAGCGGTATTTGCGGTGACGGTTGGATTAGGACTAACGGTTACCGTAGAAGTATTAGACACGACGCAACCGCCCGCTAAAGTAGCACTAACAGTATAAACGGTTGTGATCAATGGATTAACAGAAACACTTTGCGTATTAGCACCTGTACTCCAGGTGTAGGAGGTTGCGGCACCTGCAGTAAGTGTTGCATTTTGTCCACTGCAAATTGTTGATGAGTTAACACTTATTGTTCCGCTGTTATTAATGGTTATACTAACGGTTGCCGCTGTGGTGCAGGTTCCGTTTGCACCGGTTACAGTATAAGTTGTATTTACAATTGGCGAAGCGGTTATTGTAGGGCTATTTGCTCCGGTGCTCCAGGTATACGTTGCAGCTCCTGCTGCAGAAATTGTTCCTGTTTGTCCAACACAAATTGTTGCATCTGTTACTGCTAATACGGGAGCAGAATTTACGGTAACCGTTGAAGTTCCAACAACATTACATCCCCCGGCGGTAAAAGCGTTAACGGTATAAACCGTTGTAGTTATCGGATTAACACTAACGCTTTGCGTATTGGCGCCTGTACTCCAGGTATATGTAACTGCAGCACCTGCAGTTAATGTTGCCGATTGTCCGACACAAATTGTTGGTGAGTTAATAGCGATAGAACCAATGGCTCCAACTGTAATGCTTGCGGTTGACGAAGACGTACAAGTGCCATTTGCTCCTGTAACTGTATAAGTGGTAGATACTGGCGGCGTGGCAGAAATACTTGCCGTGTTCGCTCCGGTACTCCAGGTAAAAGTTGTTGCCCCTGCAGCAGAAATAGTGCCTGTTTGTCCGGGACAAACAGTTGTATTAATAATTGCTAATGTTGGCGTAGCATTTACAGTAACGGTTGATGTGTTTGAAGAAACACAACCTCCAACCGTAGCATTGACTGTATAAACTGTTGTTGTTACCGGATTAACACTAACGCTTTGCGTATTGGCACCTGTGCTCCAGGTATAAGATGTTGCAGCACCCGCAGTTAATGTTGCCGATTGTCCACTACAAATTGTTGTTGAGTTTACTGTAAGGGGTGCAACCGGGTTTACTGTAATTGTTCCGGTGGCAGAAGAAGTACAGGTCCCTGTTGTTCCGTTTACGGTATAGTTGGTTGTTATTGGCGGATTGGCAGTGATTGTTGCACTGTTCGATCCGGTGTTCCACGTATAGGTTGTTGCTCCGGAAGCGGAAACAGTTCCTGTTTGTCCGGCACAAACCGTAGCGCTAACCACATTAATTATTGGATTAGGATTTACTGTAATTGTTCCGGTAGTAGAAGAGGTACAAGTGCCGTTAGCGCCCGTAACAGTGTAAACCGTTGTAGCAGCGGGTGAGGCTGTAATAGTTGCGCTATTCGATCCTGTATTCCAGGTATAAGTTGTTGCACCTGCAGCAGAAATAGTTCCGGTTTGTCCTGCACAGATGGTTGAACTAATAGTATTTAATGTTGGTGTGGTATTTACTGTAACTGTTGAAGTATTTGACGCAACGCAGCCGCCTGCTAATGTAGCGTTAAGGGTATAAACTGTTGTAGATAAAGGATTAACACTAACACTTTGTGTATTGGCGCCTGTGCTCCAGGTGTAAGATGCTGCAGCGCCTGCGGTGAGAGTTGCTGATTGACCCGAACAAATAGTAGGAGAGTTAACAGCTATTGACCCTACTGCATTAACAGTAATTGTTCCTGTTGCAGAAGAAGTACAGGTTCCTGTTGTGCCATTTACGGTATAGTTGGTTGTTATTGGGGGGGCGGCTGTAATTGTTGCACTGTTCGATCCGGTGTTCCATGTATAGGTTGTTGCTCCGGAAGCGGAAATGGTTCCGGTTTGCCCTGCACAAACAGTTGCGCTATTCACATTAATGATCGGATTTGCGTTTATTGTAATTGTTCCGGTAGCAGAAGAAGTGCAGGTGCCGTTAGCACCCGTAACAGTGTAAACCGTTGTGGCGGCAGGTGGTGCTGTAATAGTTGCGCTATTAGATCCTGTATTCCAGGTATAAGTTGTTGCGCCTGCGGCAGAAACTGTTCCGTTTTGCCCCGCACACACTGTGGAACTCAGGGTAATCAATGTTGGTGTGGTATTTACTGTAACTGTTGAAGTATTTGTAACCTGACAGCCTCCTGTAGTTGTTGCATTGATGGTATAAATTGTTGTTGTTAAAGGATTAACACTAATGCTTTGCGTATTGGCACCCGTGCTCCAGGTGTAAGATGTTGCAGCGCCCGCTGTTAATGTGCTTGATTGTCCCGTACAAATAGTTGATGGGTTAACGCTTATGGAAGCGCTCGCGTTTACCGTAATAGTTGCTGTTATTGAAGCAGTGCAAGTGCCTACAGATCCCGTAACAGTGTAAACCGTTGTAGCGGCAGGTGTAGCAGTAATAGTTGCACTGTTAGATCCTGTGCTCCAGGTATAAGTACTTGCGCCCGAAACAGAAATGGTTCCTGTTTGTCCGGCGCAGATCGTGGCAGAGATAGGGGTAAGTGTAGGCCCGTTAATAACTGTAATTACAACAGGGTCTCGGTAAATACCGCTTGGACAAAATCCCGCAAAAACTGTATAGGTGCCTGGTGCTGTAAAAACAGAAGTAGTGAAAGCGCTTCCTGTTCCTAATAATGTTGGGCCTGCCAAAGCAGAATACCAGTTAATTGGCCCTGGCGCACCGGTGAGTGTTGCGGTTAAAGTTGCAGCGTTATTCACACAAATGGTAACATCTGGGCTCGCAGTAATAGTTGGTACAACTAACAAAGTTGAAGTTATTGTACCTGCACCACCGGATGTTGCACCGTTTGCAGGAAATAAATTATCGATCTGACAATTTTCATTTCCTGATAAATATTGAACAATTCCGTTGATGCCTCCATTTACAAAAGTTGTTATAGCCGCTACGGTAGTTCCAATGTAACCGCCGCCACCACCGCCACCAGGCCCATAGGCCATTGCAGTGGTTGCAAGAAATCCTGATTTCATCTGTTGATTCCCTCCATTACCACCTCTTGCAGAAACAGTAATTGTGTTTATTGCGCCTATTGAATTAATAACAATAGCACCACCTCCACCAGCACCGCCAGCACCATCGCGACCATTGCAATTATTGAAAGGAGCCGCGCCAGTTGTGTTTGTATTAAAACCATTTTCACCATTTGAAACTATTTGACCTCCACCAGAGACTGTTCCATAACTAATAATATTTATTATTCCACCACCATCACCGCCTGCACCACCATAATTATCATTTTGATCGCCTGCACCACCACCACCACCACTAAACAAACGGCCGGTATTATAATTTAACGGTCTCCCGCCCATGCCACCAACTGCACGTCTAACGTCACCGGTCCATCCAGCAGCTCCTGGCGCATTAGTTAAAGGACTTATATTAGCATTCGAAAACGTATAACCACCTTTTCCTCCGCCAGAAGAGCTTGAGGCTGCAAAACCCGCAGACTCTAAGTTCCAGGCCGTTACATAACCCGCTACAGAAATATCAGGATTACCAAAACCGGTATAAAGACTTGTGTCACCTGCGTTAGCACCGCCGCCGCCGCCGGCATTATTACTATTAGCGCCGCCGCCGCCATTGGCCACAGCACCTCTGCAATATTGCCCGTTAAAATTAGCCATATAAGTTGTTACATCACCAGCAATACTTTCTCCTTTACGCGCACCTTCTTGTGGATTATTATGACACCAGGCTCCTGCCCCAAAAAGAGCCCCAGTGCTAAGCGTACCCCCCCTAAATCCAAGTCCACTCGCATCTATCATTCCACCGGCATTAATAGTTGTATTTCCATCTACCTCAAGTGCAATAACACCGCCGGTTGTTCCATTCCATGCAGGACAAGTAATTGTACCCGTTGCGCCAATGGTTAAAGAAGTATAACGTGGAACTTTTACAACCTGTACTTTGCCGGCAGCTGTGTAATTATTTTTTAAAGGACAATCAATAGTAATAACATTACCTGCAACTGATGAAACCTGCGCGTACTCATTGTTACCGGCATTATTGTAATTTGTGATCTTTCCAAAAACAGGAGATAAAGGTTCTGCGCTATTTGCATTTCCCCATGGATTAATAAAACAATTAACACTCGCGCCCTGCATCTGGATGACGTAAATTAAGTCACCAACTCCATAACCTGCGCCGCTTGCAACGTTAATGGTAGTGTTGCCAATAAAGGCATCTGCTGTTAAAGAGGTATAAGCATTAACAATCGTACTGGCCACGATATTTCCCGCACCGTTTTTCCCTTTTTGTGAGAAAGCAGTTACAAAAGAAAAAAAGAAAAAAAGTAATAAAAGATACTTTTTCATTTGTTGTCCATAATCGAAACTAATATAAGGATTTAGATTTTAGTTTTTAAGCTTTTTACTTAGTGAAAATACCGTTTAACTCAGTAATTTGCCAGTTTTAATGGTTATTTAAAAAATAGAAAGCATTAAATTGATTTAATGAGGTTAAATTTGAGATATTATGCTTTTTGACGAGAAGGAATTTGAACATAAAATAGAAGAAAGTAAGCTTGAAAATGGCCTGAAATTATTCATTAATAATAAATTAGAATTAATAAACAGAGCAGAAAGTAACTCATTTACTTTTTTAATTCATGGGAAAACTTCAGGTGAAATTTCGATCAGGATAAAAACGGGAAAAATACTTAGCTATACTTGTTACTGCAACAATAAAAATTATTGCGAACACTTAGCGGCTGCAAATTTTTATTTGCAACAGGAAATTTTAAAATTCGAAAAGCCTTCAAAAAAGTTTAATAAACCTGAGCCAACAAAAAAAGATGCTCTTAAAAAACATTCGCTTCAAAAACATCAAAACAACATCAAAACAATTATCAAACCTTTTTTAGCTATCTCTAAATTAAAAAACACACAGATCTCCGAAATTTATAAAAGAATAAATTTTGAGCAAAGTGGCGCATCAGCTTTTAGGCAGCAATTTTATTTTCATCTCGCAATTATATTAGAGCTTCCAAAACTTTCGAATTTTAATTATGTGGATAAAGAAAATGTGTTAAGCGATCTAACTAAGAATTCACTAAAAGAGATAGAATCTTATTTTGTAAAGGGGCTTGATGCTGTTGAAAGAATTGCATTTATAGATGCGGCCAGGTATTCGGTAAGATCACAATCAAATTTTAGCACAGGCTTTTTTTCCTTTTTAATTTCGCGTGCTTCTGTTTTGATAAAAGATAAAAACGATCTTGAAGATCTAAAGGCAAAATTAAAAAAACGCAAACAAAATCGTAATCGGCTTGATCCTATTGACAGAAAGAGCATTGCAGAAATACAACTTTCTATTATGTTGGCCAAATTAAATAATAAAACCTATTCACTTAAAAACTATGAGTCTACCATTGAGTTACCAATTGCTTTGGCGGGACTGGAATTTTGTATGAATAGAAATGATAAAGGATTTGCGGTGTTAAAACAATACAGCGAAAAAATAAAACGAAATCAATTCAATAAATATCACGACCTTATTAACGAGATCTTAATTTTCGCACAAGAAAAGAACAATCAAAAAATTGAAGCAGAGTTTTTGATAGAAAAATTTATTTATGGATTTGTTATCGATGAAAATGAGCTGGAACGATTTTTAGAAATAGAAAAAGACCCGAAGGAAAAAGTGGAGCAGCTTATTATCCAATTAAAAGCACATTCTGTTTTTTATACCTTCGAAAAAATAGCGGTTGTTCTATTGCATCAAAACAGGCTGGATGAATTAATTGAAGAAATAAAAAAAGAGAAAAACAAATTTAGATTGTTGCATAAAGTTGCGGTTCAAAAATTTCCTGACTACGACACTAAACTTACCGACCTTTATGTTAACCATTTGGTGCAGGCAATTACTGATGCAAAATTTCCTTATTTTCAGGAGCAAATTTTTAATATGGCAAAACAATATTTAAATCGTTTGCATACTGAAGTGAGGGAAAAAATGCTGGAAAAAATGAAAGAAAAATTAATGTATGACCGGCACATGTTGGCGTATATTTCAAAAATATATACTGAAATTTAAATTTATGAACCTCATTCCCGATCTGCTAAGCAGATCACGAATCTTCAAGCATAAAAATAGCCTCACCAAATTCGTTAATAGCTTTATTGTTTTTTATTGTCTTGGCTTTTTCTAAACCCAATTTAAAAAAGTGTAAAGCCTCTGTATTTTTTAATTGCGATTCAAACAATTTTCCTAATTGGTAATAGGCCGCAATGTAATTTGGTTCCATTTCCAATACTTTTTTAAATTGAAATTCGGCTTGTGTAACATCCAGCTCGCCAACATATTCGGTACCTAACGCGTAGTTCAAAAAAATATCGTCAGGCTCTTTTTCGAGCATGGCCAATAACATGTCTATTCGATTTAGACGATCCATAAAAGCTTAACGTTAAGCAGAGGTAAATTGTTTTAAGAAACGCACATCGTTCTCAAAAAATAAACGCAGGTCTTTTACCTGGTATTTTAGCATGGTAATTCTTTCTATACCCATTCCAAAAGCAAAGCCTTTGTATTTGTTAGCATCAATACCACAATTGGTAAGCACCTGTGGGTCTACCATGCCACAACCTAAAATTTCAACCCAACCCGTGTGTTTACAAACATTACAACCCTTGCCTTTACAAATGGTGCAACTAATATCCATTTCAGCACTTGGTTCGGTAAAAGGAAAATAACTTGGCCTTAATCTTATTTTTGTTTCGGCACCAAACATCTCTTTCGAAAAATATAAAAGCGTTTGTTTAAGGTCGGCAAAAGAAACATTCTCATCAATATACAAACCTTCTACCTGATGAAACTGGCAATGAGCGCGGGCGCTGATGGCTTCGTTACGGTAAACACGACCCGGAGAAATGGTGCGAATCGGTGGTTTTTGATATTCCATAATATGTACCTGCACACTTGATGTTTGTGTTCGTAAAACCATTTCAGGATTTATGTTCACATAAAAAGTATCCTGCATATCGCGCGCCGGATGATTTTCAGGTGTGTTTAAAGCCGAAAAATTATGCCAGTCATCTTCAATTTCTTTTCCATCACTTACAGTAAAACCAATACGCGAAAAAATATCAATGATCTGATTTTTTACAAGTGAGAGGGGGTGGCGGCTACCTGCCTGTAAAGTAGGAAGTGCGGGTAAAGTAAGATCTATTCCTTTTTTATCGTTAGTATCTGATTCTGACTCAAATTTTTCTTTAAGCTCATTTATTTTTTCCTGTGCTTTTGTTTTTAAAAGATTTAATTTTTGGCCAACTTCTTTTTTAAGATCTGAGGGTACATTTTTAAAATCGTCAAATAAAGCAGTAACTTCTCCTTTTTTGCTAAGCCACTTAATGCGGTACTCTTCAACCTGTTCTTTGCTTTGCGCGCCAAAAGATTCAACTTCTTCCAACAACTTATGTATTTTTTCGAGCATATTTACTTAATTACTTGATAATCTGTGCAAAAATAAACAATTTTAAAGATTATAAGATGAGGTTTCTTTTGCTGATAGGATTTTTACTGATAAATGCGCCGCAAATAAAGGCACAATTGATAAGTTATTCTATACACGATGGTGATACCATTAACGCTATTGATAAAGACAGCCTTAAACAAGGCGTTTGGCGAAGCTACTGGCCCAATGGCAAATTAAAGAATGAGGTTATTTATCGAAACAATAGAAAACATGGTTTAGAGATAAGTTGGTATCATAGCACCTGTGTTAAGCAGGAAACATACTATAATAACGGGCAATTAGATGGCCCGGTAACTTTTTATTCGAAAAATTGCTCTAAAGAATTTATTGAGACTTATAAAAATGGTGTAAAGGAGGGGCTTGAACTTACTTACCACACAAACGGACGATTAAAAGCTGAGGGGTATTATAAAAAGGGGAATTTAGACGGGGTGTATAAAGTTTACACCAAGACCGGAAAATTTGATTTTGAGAGCCGTACTACTACCGGACCAATAGAGTTTGACGCTGATATAGAGGATACAGTTAATAACAGCGTTTATAAGATACTGAACAGGAATCCAAAATGGAAAAAAAATATTATTGTAACAGATCTTACTTCAAGTATGTATCCTTATGCCAAACAAATTAATACCTGGTTAAAATTATTTTTCTTAAAAGATACCGCGCAACAATATTTTGTGTTTTTTAATGACGGTGATAATAAACATGATGCGGATAAAAAATTAGGTGTTACTGGTGGTATTTATGTATGCCGCGCTAAAACCTGCGAGGACCTTGTTAATACAATGAAACTGACCATTAAAAAAGGATCGGGCGGCGACTCGCCGGAGAATGTGATAGAAGCTATTTTAACTGGCTTAAAAAAAGTACGTAAACCCGATAACGTTATTTTAATTGCAGATAACTGGGCTAAAGTGCGCGACATTATGTTGCTTTCGCGAATTAAAGTGCCTGTGAGGGTAATTTTGTGCGGTGTGTATGAAGGAATGGAAATAAATACGGATTATTTAAACATTGCATATAAAACAAAAGGATCTATACATACCATTGAGCAGGATATCACCGAATTGATAAATCAAACTTCAGGTAAAAAATTTAATATAAACGGTTTCGATTATATTATTAAGAATGGAAGTATCCGAGCGAACTAAAATTTATTTTAAAGTGCATCTTTTGGTTTCACTTGTAACTGTATTCCCTCCAACTATTTCTGTGGTATATGTTAAGCTTGAGTTATAGCAGGATTCTGAATGTTTAAATTCTGCTTTTTTTTGTTTGTTTTTGGTGGTTATTGTGTAAGTGGTTGTTGTTTCTGTATTTGTAGTTGTTCCAATCGTTGTGATCTTAGAAGTTGTTAAATTGCAATCGCAGGTGTGCGTTTTTCTGCAAGAGATACTTAGAGCAAAACAAAACAACAGGAATATTAAAAACTTATTTCTCATTTGGCACCTATTTAAGTTTGCAATCGTTTGTTACAGTTGTAACGCTGCCCTGGGCGTTAGCCGTTACAACAGTTGATCTTTGACAAATTGATTTAGCTTCGCTCAACTTCATCTTGGAATAGGTTTCGGTTTTGGTAGGGCCGGTTGAGGTATTGCCTGAAGGACTTAAGGTAGTTGCTGTGCACTCGCATTGCCTGTCTTTTTTGCAGGAAAACAAAAAAGCAAGAATGGCTATACTTATAACTAACTTAATTTTTTTCATTTACCATTTTAAAGCAGAAAGGTAAGAAAATTAAATTATTGAAAGCAAAATTAGTTGCCGACTCAAACAAAGAACATAAAAAAAGCCGTTCAAATTTGAACGGCTTTTTTATTTTCAATAAAATCGAATTATTTTAATTCACACTTGCTCTCAAAAGTTGTAGTAACGTTATTGTTAGTTTGTGTTTGTAAAGCATTTACACAACCTGTTTGCACTCTTGCAACACGTTTGGTTTGTTTACTTACTGTTGTTACATCTTTTGAAGTAACAGAAACGCTACCGCTTGTAGTAGTGTAATCACACGTACAGGTTCTGTCTTTACGACATGATGTAGTTGCCAATGCAGCAAGTACTAAAGTTGAAAGTATAATTTTTTTCATGATAAATGTTTTCTAAATGGTTTAACTTAATTTACAGTCGCTTGATGAATTAGAAGTATTGCTACCAGATGTGCTAACGTTAGTGCTTTTGTAACAAAAATCTTTCGCTGTTTTTTTGCTTTCTTCTTTAATTGTAATAGTTTCTGTTGTTGTATTACCACTAGAGCTAATGTTAGTACAAGTACAGGTCCTGTCTTTTTTGCATGATGCAAAGCTCATTGCTAAAGCAGCAACCGCTAATAAAGTAATTTTTTTCATGAGTTTAAGTTTTGGTTTTATCCGGCAAAAGTCGCTAAAAGAAATTACATACCAAAGAAAGAATAATAAGAAAACAGTAAAAACCCCAAAACCGTAGAAAAATCTCCCCAGGTATTGGCAAAAAAAAAGCCGCACTAATGCGGCTTTTTTAAATTATCTAATTACAAATTAGCTTAATTTGCAATCATCAGTTGTTTCGCTGCTACCACCAGTGAAAGAAGTAGTAGATTTGCTTGAGATACAGCTTGAACCAGCTTCGTGTTTTGAAGCATTCTCCCAAGTGTTAACACTTGAAGATGTAGAAGTTGTAGACGAGCTACCAAAAGTTGTTACAGTAGTGCTAGTACAAGTACAAGTTCTTGATTTGTGACAAGAAGTAATGCTTAATGATGCAGCGATTACGAATAAAGGGATAAATATCTTTTTCATTTTTTAAATTTTTTAAGGTTAATATTAGCTTAATTTGCAATCGTTAGTCCAAGTACTTGTGTTGCTACCAGATGTAGAGCTACCAGAAGTTTTTTGACAAGCATCTTTAGCATCCTTCTTTTTCACTTTTAATAAAGTAGTAGTAGTTGTAGTAGTAACAGCAGGGCTACCGCTAGTGTTTGTACAAGTACAAGTTCTGTCTTTTTTACAAGACGCAAAGCTAATTGCTAAAGCAGCAACCGCTAGTAAAGTAATTTTTTTCATTTTCGAGTTTTTTAAAGTTTAAGCGAAATAACACATTATTAAGCACATGGGCAAATTTTTTTACACTTTGGGCATACCGGTTATTGGGTATTTGTAAAATTATCAACAACTCTTTTTTATATTTAAGTATTTGATAATCAGTGAATTATTGTTTTAATTCGAGTAAAACCACATTTTCAACATGCGCTGTTTGAGGAAACATATCTACCGGAACCACTCTTTTAATTACATAGTGCCCTTCCATTAATGCAAGGTCCCTGGCCTGTGTGCTTGGATTACAGCTAACATACACCACTTTTTTTGGTAAAATTTTTAAGATCACGTTAATCACACCTTCAAACATGCCCGCTCTGGGCGGATCGGTAATAATAACGTCTGGTTTACCATTATTTAATATGAAATTATCGTTCAAAACGTCCTTCATATCACCGGCAAAAAAGCTGGTATTAGTAATATTATTGGCTTTAGAGTTTTCTATGGCATCTTTTATAGCATCTTCAACATATTCTATACCAACAACATGCTTTGCGTTTTTTGCAATAAAATTGGCAATTGTTCCTGTTCCGGTATAAAGGTCGTAAACGACTTCGTTTCCGGTCAATCCTGCAAAATCGCGGGTTATTTTATACAAATTATAAGCTTGAGGTGAATTGGTTTGGTAAAACGACTTTGCACTGATCTTAAATTTAAGACCTTCCATTTCTTCTAAAATATAATCGCGGCCATAATAGGTTTTAATATCCAAACCAAAAAAAGTATCGTTCCCTTTATTATTATGCGTGTATTGTAACGAAGTTATTTGCGGAAACTGTGTTTTCAAAAAATCAAGCAATGCAAATACTTCTTTTTCCTGCCACTCAAACACCGAAACAACCACCATAATTTCGCCTATGCTGGTTGTTCTAATCAATAAGGTTCTTAATAAACCAACTTTATCCCTTATCCCAAAAAAAGAAAGATCGTTCTTTAGAGCGTATTCTTTTACTGCATTTCGTATAGAGTTACTTGGCTCAGGTTGTAAATAACAATTATTAATATCTAATATTTTATCAAACAAGCCTGCAATGTGATAACCCAAACCATTTTTATTTTCAACTTCTTCTTTAGAAGCAATTTGCTCGTTGGTTAACCATTTTTTGTTAGAGAAACCAAATTCTAATTTATTGCGATAATAGTATTCATCAGCATTACCAAGTATTGGTGTAATTTCGGGAAAAGTTAATTTGCCAATGCGTGTAAAAGCATCGTAAACATATTTTTGTTTAAATTCTAACTGGCTTTTGTAACCTAAATTTTGCCATTTGCATCCGCCGCAGGTTCCAAAATGTTCGCACTTGGGTTTTACTCTCAGATCAGAAAATTTTATAACCTTATCTACTTTACCTTCGGCAAGATTATTTTTTTTGCGGTGCACCATTACGTCTACCACATCGCCGGGCACGGCACCATCAATAAAAACAACCAAACCATCGTGCTTTGCAATGGCTTTACCTTCGGTACTAATATCAATTACTTCAAGGTTCTCTAATATAAAATTCTTTTTGATCTTGCTCATAGCGGGCTGTAAAAGTAGCAATTTTACAGAAGAACCTGCCAGGGTTAAGGCGTAATTATTTTAATTAATTCTGGCAGGATTATCGATACTTCTAGTTAATTGTAAATTATAGCGTAATTTTGCAAAATGGCCCGTTATTTTTTAACGCTTTCTTATAATGGCACCAACTTTAACGGTTGGCAAATGCAGGACAATACAGCTAATACCGTGCAACAAGTGTTAGAAGAAAAAGTATCGATGATACTTAAAGAAAAGATTGAATTTTCGGGTTGCGGAAGAACCGACACAGGCGTTAACGCAAAAAATTACATAGCACATTTTGAGAGTAATTGCAAAGATCTTATCGGAAATAAAGAACACTGGATCTATAAATTTAATACCGTTTTGCCAATAGAAATTGCGGTGCAGGATATAAGAGCTGTTTTACCTGAAGCACATGCGCGTTACAGTGCCAGATCAAGGACCTACTATTATTTTATACATCAAAAGAAAAACCCATTTATTGATAATTTTAGTTTGTATGTGTACGGCGATCTTGATCTTGAATTAATGAACAAAGCAGCAGCAATGCTTTTAGAGCATACTGACTTTACCAGCTTTAGTAAATTACACACGCAAAATAAAACCAATAACTGTGTTATAACCAAAGCCATTTGGCAAAAAACCGGCGACTGCCAATGGCGTTTTACAATTAGCGCCGATCGTTTTTTGCGCGGTATGGTAAGAGCAATTGTTGGCACCTTATTATTAGTTGGAAAAAATAAAATATCACTAAACGATTTTAAAAAAATAATTGAAGCTAAAGACCGTAACGCCGCCGGACCTAATGTGGCTCCAAACGCTTTGTTCTTAGTTGGCATATATTATCCAAAAGAAATTTTTATTGAGTAATAAAGAAAATAAAGGATTAAACATTGGGCTTCTTAAACGTATTTTAAGTTATACAAAACCCTATAACAAACTTTTTTATGGTGCGGTTTGCTTTACACTGATGCTTGCAGGCCTGGCTATTGTGCGCCCGCTTTTAATTAGCGAAGCGTTGAACGAGTATGTAACAAAAGGAAAAGATATTGATGGATTAAATTTTATTTGTTTGCTCATTCTTACTTTATTATTTGTTGAAGCGCTTTTACAAATAATAAATTTACGTATCACTAATTTGCTGGGGCAAAATATTGTGAAGGATCTTCGCAACCAGGTTTACAAACATATTATTCATTTAAAGAATTCTTATTTTGACACTACGCCTGTTGGCACTTTGGTTACACGCGCCATTTCAGATATTGAAAGTTTGAGTGATGTTTTTGCACAGGGCTTTATAGTTATTGCAGGCGACATTGTTATGCTTATCATATTTGTGTGTGTGATGTTTGCAAAGAACTGGATCTTAGCTTTACTTGCCTTAAGCACAATTCCATTATTGTTTGTAGCAACCGCTTTATTTAAACGTGGCGTTAAAAAAACATTTACAATGGTGCGTAATGCGGTTGCAGCTTTAAATACTTTTACGCAAGAACATATTACCGGTATGCGCCTGGTACAATTATTTAACAGGGAAGAGGAGGAGTTTGATAAATTTAAAGAAATAAATAAACAACACCGTGTAGCAAACATAAAATCTATTTTTTACTATTCTGTTTTCTTTCCAATTGTCGAGATTCTTTCTTCGGTTGCTATTGCTTTAATTATTTGGTTTGTGGGTGTAAAAGGTCATGCTTATAATTTTGGCCTGGGCGATATAACATTTTTCATCATGATGATAAATATGCTGTTTCGCCCCATACGTATGCTTGCAGATCGTTTAAATACGCTTCAAATGGGCGTAGTATCCGCCGAACGGGTTTTTAAAGTTTTAGATACGAATGAAAAGATTAATAACAGCGGTACCATAAAATTTGAAAGTGTAAAACAGAGTATTGAATTTAAAAATGTTTGGTTTGCGTATAAAGACGAACATTTTGTTTTAAAAGATATTTCCTTTTCTATAATAGCCGGACAAACCGTTGCCCTGGTGGGCTCTACTGGCGCTGGAAAATCAACTATCATTAATTTATTAAGCCGCTTTTATGAATTAAATAAAGGCGAAATTTTGATTGACGGAACAGATATTCGCAAAATAGATCTTGCTACTTTACGAAAAAACACCGGTGTTGTTTTGCAGGATGTTTATATGTTTAACGATACGTTATTGAACAATATTACACTAAATAATCCCGAAATAAAATTTGAGGATGTTGTATCTGCCACAAAACAAATTGGTTTATACGAATATGTAATGTCGTTACCTGAGGGTTTTGATTACAAAGTAACCGAACGTGGGCAAGGCTTATCGGCCGGGCAGCGCCAGCTGGTGGCATTTATTCGTGCTTTTGTTTATCAGCCAAGTATTTTTATTTTAGATGAAGCAACAGCAACCATTGATACACAAACAGAACAACTCATTCAAAAAGCGGCTGAAAAAATTTCGGAAGGCAGAACCTCCATTATTATTGCGCACCGTTTATCAACCATAAAACATGTAGATAAGATCTTTGTGTTCGATCATGGAAAAATTATTGAAGAAGGAAGTATACAGGAATTGCTAAGCAGCGATTCGAAGTTTAAAAAATTGTACGAATTAAATAATACAGTAGAAATTTAATATGCCTACCAAACTAGAAAAATTTGCAGAGTTCGAATCGTTTGATAATTGTGTTACTCTTTTTTGGGAGAACCTTAGTAAAGGTTTTGCTTTAAAAGGAAAATGGCACAAAGAACATTTTAAGAACCAAAAACCAATTGTGTTGGAGTTGGGCTGTGGTAAAGGCGAGTACACTATTGGCCTCGCACAAAAACATCCTGAAAAGAATTTTATTGGCGTAGATATAAAAGGTAATCGTATTTGGACAGGCGCTAAACAAGCCATCGAAAACAAGATGGAGAATGTAGCTTTTGTACGTACTAAAATAGATTTCATAGATTATTGTTTTGATACGAATGAAGTAGATGAGATCTGGATCACCTTCCCCGATCCGCAACCGCAAAGTCCGCGCGCCAAGCAACGGTTAACACATAAATTATTTTTAGACCGCTACAAAAAATTTCTGAAAAAAGGTGGCCTCGTACATTTAAAAACAGATAGTACCAGCCTTTATGAATTTACTTTAGAAGTTATTGCCGAAAATAAATTACCTATGATCTGGCATACCAATGATCTTTATAAGAATTGCCCGGCAGATAGACAGGAACTCGTTAACATTAAAACCTATTATGAAGCTTTATTCACTTCAAAAGGTGAGGATATCAAATACATTTGTTTTAAGTTGGATTAAGCTTTTTTGAAGCTGTACATAAGTAATTCGACGTTTATGGGCCGTATAAATAAGCTCATCTAATTTTACTTTTTAGTTCTAAAAATAAAGCGTAATTTAAACGCTTCGTAAAGCAATATATGGAAAAGCAGCCCTTATTGGAAGTTAAGAACCTGGTTACACAATTTAAGACCGACGACGAATTTGTTAAAGCCGTTAACGATATTTCTTTTACGCTACATAAAGGCGAAACAATTGGTATTGTTGGGGAGAGTGGATCGGGTAAATCTGTAACTTCGCTTTCCATCATGCAGCTTATTCCAAATCCTCCCGGAAAGATCACGCAAGGAGAAATAATCTATCATACAAAAGATAACAAAATAGTTGATCTGGTTAAAACCAGGAACGACGAAATGCGCCATTACCGTGGTAATGAGATAGCAATGATCTTTCAGGAACCCATGACCTCGTTAAACCCCGTAATTACATGCGGTAACCAGGTAATGGAAGTGTTATTGCTGCATCAAAAAATAAGTAAGAATGAAGCGCGTGAAAAAACAATAAAATTATTTGAAGAAGTACAGTTGCCAAACCCTGTTTTAATGCTGGATAGATACCCGCATCAATTATCGGGTGGGCAAAAACAAAGGGTGATGATTGCCATGGCAATGAGCTGCAATCCTAATATTTTAATTGCCGATGAACCCACAACCGCGCTGGATGTAACAGTTCAAAAAACTATTCTGGAGTTAATGAAAAAACTTCAAATGGAACATAACATGGGTATATTATTTATTACTCATGACCTTGGTGTTATTGCTGAGCTTGCAGATACCGTTGTAGTTATGTATAAAGGTAAAGTAGTAGAGCAAGGCCCTGTTCTTGAAATTTTTTCTAATCCAAAACATCCGTATACAAAAAGTTTGTTGGCCTGTCGCCCGCCGTTAGACAAGAGATTAAAGCGTTTGCCCGTTGTAAGCGATTTTATGGTGCGTGGCGATAATGGTGAAATTATTGAGTTGGATAAAAAAGTAACAGACGCTATTGCCAGCGTTACAATTAGTGCAGAAGAAAGAAAGAAAAATCACATAGAACTATACCAACGCGATAAGATCCTTGAATTAAAGAATGTAAAAACCTGGTTTCCTTCACAAAAAACATTATTTGGAAAAGTATTAAGTTATACAAAAGCAGTTGATGACGTGACCTTTGATGTATACGAAGGGGAAACATTAGGGCTTGTAGGAGAAAGCGGTTGCGGCAAAACAACATTGGGCCGTACCATTTTAAAATTGACTGATGCTATGGATGGTCAGATCTATTATAAACGACAGGAATTGTTGCGCATGAAAGAATCTGATTTTAGGCATCACAGAAAGGACATGCAAATTATTTTTCAGGATCCTTATTCATCTTTAAATCCAAGAATTACGGTTGGTGATGCAATAATGGAACCAATGAAATTCCATAATATTTTACCTACAAGTAAACAACGTCGCGAAAGGGTTTATGAACTCTTAAGAAAAGTTGGTTTAGACGAGAAGTATTATTACCGTTATCCACATGAATTTAGTGGCGGGCAACGCCAACGTATTTGCATTGCGCGTGCTTTAGGATTAAACCCAAAATTTATTATTTGCGACGAAAGCGTAAGTGCGCTTGACGTTAGTGTGCAGGCACAGGTTTTAAATTTATTGAACGAATTAAAAGAAGAATTTAAATTCACTTATATTTTTATTAGTCACGATCTTAGCGTGGTTAAATTTATGAGCGACCGTATGGTTGTAATGCAACAGGGTAGGGTAGAAGAGATGGGCGATCCAGACGAGATATACATTAACCCGAAAAGCGAATACACGCGCAAGCTGATAGATTCTATCCCTAAAGGAAATATTGAGAATATTAAAGCAGCTATTGCCAGTAAAGAAAATAGCCTTCCTTTTTCTGACTGGATGAGTAATATCTCAACAAAAGAATAACATGTGGGACTTCTTAAAACAATTAACCGACCCCAACAGTATTATAGAATACGGGGGTTTATGGTTATTGTTGTTTGTGATCTTTGCCGAAACAGGTTTGTTTGTTGGCTTTTTTTTACCAGGTGATAATTTAATTTTATTGGCAGGAATCTTGTGTAAAGCACGTCCCGATCTAATTCATGTAAATTATTTTATGTTGGTTTTTTTAATGGCCACAGCTGCCGTTTTAGGAAACATTTTTGGTTATTGGTTTGGCAGAACAGCCGGTGAAAAACTATACGCAAAAAAAGACAGCTGGTTCTTCAAAAAAAGACATCTTGAAGTAACAAAGACCTATTACGATAAATATGGTGGAAATGTAACCTTGATCATTGCCCGCTTTTTACCGGTTGTACGCACCTTTGCTCCCATAATTGCAGGAGCAATCAAAATAGATTTTTTAAAGTTTATGGCCTTTAATATTGTTGGTGCAATTTTGTGGACTGTGAGTCTTAGTTCGATAGGATATTTTTTAGTGCAGGTGTTTCCTCAGATAACAAATTATATGGGCTATATTTTTATTGCACTTATAATTATTACAGCTATTCCTATTTTAAGGATAATATTTAAAAAAAAGCCGACGGTTTAAAAACCTAAAGGTTTGCCCTGGTAATAATCTAACACCTTTAATTTAAAAACGTAATCGTATTTGGCTTGTAGCAAATTACTTTCTGCGGCAAACAACCTGTTCTTCGAAGTACTGAAATCAAAAGCGCTTATTACTCCTGCATCAAATTTTTGCTGCGCATATTTAAAAGATTCGTTCGCGGCTTCAACACTTAATTTTGATGCCATATATTTATTTAAAGCAGCTTTTGCACTTACATAAGCCTGCGAAATAGTTTTATAAAGATTTTGTTTTGCAAGATCAAGCGTGTACTGAGCATTAAGCGCATTTAATTTGGCATTCTTAATAGCAGTGTGTGTTTGCAAACCATTAAATAAAGGAATATTTAAAGTAAAGCCCAAACTCTTATTGATGTTATTATTAAATTGATCGGAGAAAGAAGTTTTACGGGTTACCAATTCCGTTACAGGTGTGTAAACACTATCGCCCCCACTCGTGATACCACTTACCTGGTAACCTGTGTAGTTAACACCTAAAATATCTTTTGCCAAACCAGAAGTACCTGTTCCCATACTGGCATTAAAAGTAAGTGTAGGGCTTAATCTCCCTTTACTTGAAGCCAAATTTCTTTCTGCGCTTAAAATAGAATATTCGCCACGTTTAATACTAGGTTGATTTTTTAAACCCGCTTCGTAAATGAATTGTATGTTGTCGGCTAAAAGAGGACCCTCTGTTACATCCAACACTGGTCTCACAATTGAAAAATTTGTAACTGAATCTAAATTCATTAACTGCCTTAAGCTTAACATAGAGATAGCTAAATTATTTTCGGCATTTATAACATTTACTTGCTCGTTAGCTAACTGTGCTTTAATATCGTATTCAATACTTTTTGCTATAGCACCGGCGGTAACTAATTTTTGAGTACGCTCTAATTGTTCTTTGGTTATATTAGTTTGGTTCTCTGAGATCTTTAAAAGTTCTTCGGCAAAAATAACTGAGATGTAAGCATTGGCAACGTTTAAAGAAAGATCGTTTTGCAATTGCTTGTAATTCTCTACACTGCTTAAATAGTTATACTCGTTGGCTTTAATGTTATTATACTGGCTTAAACCACTCCATAAAACAACGCTGCTGGCTATATAAAAATTTTGCGATAATACCTGTGTGTTTGCAAAGGTATTCGTAAATCTGTCTATTGTTTGGCCGAAGTTATAATTATGTTGTGCGCCGGCGTTTAGTGATGGTAAAACGGATGCTTTACTTTGGGTAGTATTGTTCTTATTTATCTCTGAACTTAAAGCGGCTTGTTTTAAAGTTATGTTGTGCTTTTCGGCATAGGCAATACATTGCTGAAGGTCCCAACCTGTTTGAGATCTAAAAGCTAATGTAATTAAAAGCGAAAAAACTGTCAGTAAGGTTTTCATGTGTGGGATTAAAACATAAAATTAAATAAATTATTGCGGTAAAAGACCTAAAAGACCAAAACTTACACTAACGGCAAATTTTAGGGTTTTGTGTGGAAAATAAGGGAGCTTTATTCGGCGTTTTTTTTAACCGCCTTTGTGTTTAGTGTAATAACAAAAATTAAAAACACCAAACTTGTACTCACAACGGTTATTAAACCAAAAGTAGGCTGGTTAAAAAAGTAAGTTAGTAATGAGGCACCAATAGTAATAACACTAAAAGAATAAATGATGACCACTGTTTTTACATGACTATAACCACAATCAATAAGTTTATGATGTAAGTGATTTCTATCCGCATTAAATGGCGATTGACCTTTTAGCGCTCTTGTAATGAACACACGCAAAGTATCTAATAAAGGATAAATTAAAGCAGCAATAGCAAAAACAGGTTTACTTACATTAACCCAAAAATGATCTAGTTTTTGAATTGGAAACTCGATCATTTTAATAGCGAGGATACAAACAAATACACCAATTACTAATGAACCCGAATCGCCCATAAAAATTTTAGCCGGAGAAAAATTAAAGATCAAAAAGCCCATTAAAGAACCTGCTAAAGCAAATGATAAAGCTGCATAAGGAAAATCGTTAGCATAAATGAACCAGATGCCAAAACTGGTGCTTGTAATAAGACCAATACCTGCAGCTAATCCATCCACACCATCAATTAAATTGATAGAGTTAACCACCACTACATAAGTAAAAATAGAAACAAATACACTGCCCCAATACGGAATATCATAAACTCCAAAAATACCATGCAGGCCTGTAATGCGGATATCACCCATTAAAACTAAAATTAATGCTACAACAATATGCGCAAATAATTTTTTAACCGGCGCGGTACCAATAATGTCATCCTTTACACCAACAAAAAATAATATTAGACTTGTAGCAACAATTAATTTAAATTCTTTTACCGATTCAAAAATGGCCTCATAATGTTCCATTTCATCAATATTATACCACAGTGAATAAGCAAATAGAGTTCCAGCATAAATGATAATACCGCCAATTGTTGGCACCGAACCTTTATGGATCTTACGGTCTTCAGATGGCACATCAATTAAGCGCTTTAACACCGCCACTTTAATAAGCGCCGGGGTTGAATAAAGCACAACAATAAATGCTGTTAAAAAAACGAGTATCAGTACTGCCATTTAAAAATCGTAATATAAATTATATATACTGGTTCTAATGCCTAAATATATATAATTAGTTTGGTTGTTTAGATTTGTAAAGTTATTAAAATTTTGGCCTCTATAGGTCATCCCTAAATTTACATTAAAATTATAAGCGGGATTAACTAAATAGCCTATTCGGGCATTTATAAGTTGATTGCTGTAGTAGTATTCCCCACTTTTCAGCAAATTCTGGTAATTGTATTTTAAATTCACAAAAAAGCGTTTCCATTTATAATCGCCTATAACTATAATTTCTTTGCCCGAACCTGGTGTAAAAGCAATGTTTTGGTTGTAATGTGAGTAAGATTGATTTGTTATTGTACCTAACGGACTCATATAACTATTTTCATTCACATCATTATATTCTGCCTGAAAAAATAAATTTTTTACACCAAAAGCATCAAAATAATTTACGCCAACCTGGTAACCCAAGCCGTTGCCATATTGTTTAGTATTGCTAAGATCATCGGCCATTACCTGGCCATATAAATTTATTTTATTGGTGATCTTAATTTTAATATCGCTGCCAATTAAAATATTGTTTTTATTATTTAACCAGTACTGTGGTAAGTTAGAATAAATTACCGGGTTAATGTATTGCCAGCTAATATCCTGCTTATTGCGGTCATCTCCAGCGTGCCAGATCATTCCCTGGAAAAAGCCAATGTTAATTGATTTGCTGAGGTTTACACTCAGGTATTGAAAAGACGCAGCTTTTTTCTGATACAATCTTTCGGCGTTAGGAGTAATTATTGCTGCCGCTTGATCAAGGTTCATTAAAACAGAATAAATGTTAGTGTAATTTACACGGCCTTTAAACCACTGTTGCGTAATACGTGCGTATGGATAATTGAATCCATTATCGCTTAACAACAAAGAGCGGTACCCATTGCCAATTTTTTGTTTACCATGCCCCACTTGTATATTTAAATTTTTTAGTGGTTGTACAGAAATAAAACCTGAAGAAAAAGCATAATCGTAACCTGTTGTTTTAAATGTTTTCCAGCGACCTTGCCCTGGCACAATTTGAGTTGACTTTACGTAGTTTGTAAGATACCCGGGAAAAAAAGATTGGTTCTCAGCAAACATAGTTTCAAAATAAAATTTGTCGCCAATGTATCCGCTGCCAATAACGCCCCGTGTGTTTGTGTTTAAACGACTATTAAGCGTATCGCTAAAATCGCGCCCTTCTTCAAAATTTAAAATGGGGTCGAGGCGTAATTTAAAATTCTCTTTTGCTGGTTCAACTCGCACAACGTGTTTAAAGAACATGGCATCTAAAGCAGGATCGTCAGTAATATATTTAAAAATGCGATGTGTATCTGCAACGTGAACATACTTTGAATTAAAAAAATGAATGTATGGTTTTATACCTGAGTGGGTGGCCGAATCTTTTGCCGCAAGAGATCTTTCGGTAAGCAAAGAAAAGTGATATTCATTTGGCATGTTGTAGAACTGAGATCTGCAGTTAAAGGATCCAAGAATCAAGATAACAAGAATCAAGACATGATATGATCTGTATGAGAGTTTTGGCATTTGTCTTGCGTCTCTTTGGTCTTGTGTCTTGGCTCTTCTAAGAATCACCAAACCTTTACATTTTCTTTTTTCTTAAAGTCTTCGTAAACCTGTTTAATGCCTTCTTCTAATTCTATTTTATGTTTCCAGCCAAGGCTATGCAGAAAACTAACATCCATTAATTTTCGCGGCGTGCCATCGGGTTTATTAAGATCATGCTTTATTTCGCCGGTGTAGCCAACAATTTTTTGGATCATCAGCGCAAGGTCTTTTATTGAAAGATCAACGCCACTCCCAATATTAACATGTTGCAAGCCGTTATAATTTTTCATTAAATACACACAGGCATCGGCCATATCATCGGCGTGCAAAAATTCACGCATCGGCATACCGGTTCCCCACATTTCTACAAAAGGCACATTGCTTTGTTTGGATTCATGAAACTTACGGATCAATGCCGGCAGAACATGCGAATTATTTAAATTATAATTATCGTTAGGGCCGTACAAATTAGTTGGCATTACCGAAATAAAATTACAATTGTATTGGCGGCGATAATTTTCACATAATTTAATGCCGGTAATTTTTGCAATGGCATATGGCTCGTTTGTATCCTCTAAAAGACCGCTTAATAAATATTCTTCTTTTAAAGGCTGAGGTGCTAATTTAGGATAGATACAGGATGAACCTAAAAATAAAAGCTTGGTTACTTTATTTATAAAAGAAGAATGAATGATATTGTTTTGGATCATTAAATTATCGTACAAAAAATCGGCGCGATAAATATTATTTGCATTTATACCACCTACTTTTGCGGCTGCTAAAAAAACATATTCGGGTTTTTCTTTTTCAAAGAACTCTGCTACTTTTATCTGGTCGCGAAGATCGAGTTCTGAAGAAGTTTTTAAAATAAAATTTGTAAAACCTTTTTTTTGTAAATTTCTCAGAATGGCCGAACCCACCATTCCACGGTGGCCGGCAATATATATTTTTGAATTTAAGTCCATGTTTTTACGAGCCGCTTTTACTCTTTATAGTTAAGCACTTTGTGCCCACCTTCAATTAAATATTTGTCGCGCTTAAATAATTCTACATCGGCTAAAACCATTTCTTTGCAAAGTTCGGCAACAGTATAAGTTGGTGTCCAGCCCATTTTGGTTTTTGCTTTTGTTGCATCGCCAACCAAAAGATCAACTTATGCCGGGCGGTAATATTTTGGATCGATCTCTACAACAGTTTTTCCAGTTGCGATATTAATTCCTTTTTCATTTTCAGCTTTGCCTTCCCACTTTAATTTAATTCCCACTTCTGCAAAAGCCATATTTATAAACTCTCTAACTGTAATTTTAATACCGGTTGCCAAAACAAAATCTTCTGGTTCGTTCTGTTGTAACATGCGCCACATACCTTCTACATAATCTTTAGCATGGCCCCAATCCCTCTCAGAATCAATATTTCCCATAAATAATTTTTCCTGTAGGCCTAAACTTATCTTGGCAACACCGCGGGTAATTTTACGGGTAACAAATGTTTCCCCGCGTAACGGGCTTTCGTGATTAAATAAAATACCATTGCAGGCATACATGCCATAAGCTTCGCGGTAATTTTTTGTGATCCAGAAGGCGTATAATTTTGCAACGCCATAGGGGCTGCGTGGGTAAAAAGGTGTTGTTTCTTTTTGAGGGATCTCCTGAACTAAACCATATAGCTCAGAAGTAGAGGCCTGGTAAAAACGGGTTTTCTTTTCTAAACCTAAAATGCGGATAGCTTCTAAAATACGCAGCGTGCCAATACCATCAGCATTTGCAGTATATTCGGGCGTATCAAAACTCACTTTTACGTGCGACATGGCCGCTAAATTGTATATCTCATCCGGCTTTACTTCCTGAACAATTCTTATAAGATTTGTACTATCGGTAAGATCGCCATAATGCAATTTAAAATTAACGTGTTTTTCGTGTTGATCCTGGTATAAATGATCGATCCTATCGGTATTAAATAGAGAGCTGCGGCGCTTAACGCCATGCACTTCATATCCCTTGCTTAAAAGCAATTCTGAAAGATACGCGCCATCTTGCCCGGTTACTCCTGTAATAAGTGCTACTTTTGCCATAATGTTTAAAGTAACAATATTACAAAAAATTAACGTATAAAAATCACCCAAAAACGGCAAATGATAAGGCTTTTTTTAAGTATATTTGACCTTTATTCAATTAAGAAACACGTAAATAAGAAATACATGAAAACCACTTTCACAAAAAAGAACTACTATATTTTATTGGTAGGAATAGTATTTATTGCACTTGGTTATTTACTAATGATTGGTGGAGGAAGCGAAGATCCTAATATTTTTAACCCGGCTATTTTCGATTTTCAGCGTATTACTTTAGCGCCCATTTGTTGTTTAATAGGTTTTGTTACTATTGTTGTTGCCATTATGTGGAGACCAAAACAAGAAGCTGAAGCCGCCAACTAATGAGCGAAGAGCAAGCCACATCATTACCTCCAAAAAAGAAAAGCAAGTTTAAAAAATTTGCACTCATCACATTATTATTTCTAATTCTTATAGCGATCATTTATTATTTTATTTGTGGTATGTCGTATAGCGATGGAACACGGTCTGGCATATTGACAAAAGTTTCGCGGAAGGGATTTATTTTTAAGACCTACGAAGGCGAGTTAAATATTGGCGGTGTTAACCAGGGCGAAGGAACTATTATGCCACTCACTATTTTTAAATTCTCTACAACAAAAAAACAAATCTACGATTCGTTGGAAATATATCAGGGACGCAAAGTAGTGCTTAAATACAGGCAGGTAATTAAAAACTTTTTTTGGCAGGGAGATACTGATTATTTTGTTGACCACGTTTCTTTAGTGAAGTAAATTTATGTCGTATTTACAAGCTTTTATTATTGCAATTATTGAAGGATTAACCGAGTTCTTACCAGTTTCTTCAACCGGCCATATGATCCTTGCCGACTCGTTAATGAAAATTGAGGATGCGAATTTTGCCAAAACATTTGAGATCGTTATTCAGCTTGGGGCTATATTGGCGGTATTGGCAATTTACATTAAACGTTTTTTTGTTGGAATAAATATATATTTAAAGCTCTTGGTTGCTTTTTTGCCAACCGGAATTATTGGTCTTTTAGCCTACAAAACTATTAAGCATTATTTATTCAATCCTTTTACTGTAAGCATCTCTCTCATAATTGGCGGTGTGGTTTTAATATTATTGGATAAATGGAGTGAACAGAAAAAGAGTGAATATAAGAATGTAGAAGATATTAGTTATGGTAACGCATTAAAAATTGGATTGATACAGTGCTTATCAATGGTGCCTGGTGTTTCACGAGCGGCCGCAACAATTTTTGGCGGTGTTTTTTCGGGCTTTGACAGAAAACAAGCGGCAGAATTTTCTTTTCTTTTAGCCATACCAACCATGTTTGCGGCATCTGGTTACGATCTTTTAAAAGAAAAGGATAATATCCATTCGGAAGACATTAAACTATTATTGTTTGGAGCTATAATAGCTTTTATTGTAGCTATTTTTGCTGTTAAAGGTTTTGTTGCCTTTTTAAATAAGTATGGCTTTAAACACTTCGGTATTTACAGGATAATTCTTGGTGTTTTATTTTTGGTTTACGCTTTGTATACCGGTCTCCAGCTTACTGCCTGATCTTAACAAACACCGGCTTGTTAATTAATCTTTTTGTATTTGAATTTAAGCATCGAATAAAAAAATAAATTCGCTTATAAATTATTTACAGTGAGCGATAACCTGACAAAAAAACGATTACGTACTTCCGGAATAACAGTGATCATTAGCTTATCGTTGGTGCTCTTCATGTTAGGGGCTTTGGGCCTGATAGTAATTAACGCCAATAAATTATCAAAACACTTTAAAGAGAATGTAGGCTTTCAAATTTATTTAAAAGACACTGCCAGCTCAGCACAAACGGATGGTTTGCTGCAAGAGATAAGTAATTCTAAATATGCTAAAAGTGTTAATCTGATCAATAAAGAACAAGCCGCTGAAAAGCTAAAGGCCGATCTTGGTGAGGATTTTGTTTCTTTTTTAGGAAGCAATCCTTTATTGAATTCGTTGGAGGTTAAGCTAAATGCAAATTACGCCAATACAGATACGTTACAGATCATTGAAAAAAGTTTGTTGCAAAAAAATTACATTAAAGAAGTTGTTTATCAAAAAGACATGATCAACAATTTAAATAAGAATACAAAAGCAATTGCTTTTTTTATATTAATTTTTAGTGGGGCGCTTTTGGTAGTGGCTATTGCGCTTATAAATAACACCATTCGCCTGTCAATTTATTCGCAGCGCTTTTTAATCCGAACAATGTATCTTGTGGGAGCCACGCGTTCTTTTATAAGCAAACCTTTTATTTTTAAAGGTGTGCGTCAGGGCATAATTGCAGGTATAATTGCCAGCATTTTGCTTGTAGGTCTTTTGGCAATAAGCACACGGTTTATTCCTGATCTTTTGCAATTGCAGGACGAAAATTTACTGCTTATTTTATTTTCGGCCATTGTGCTGGTGGGCGTTATTATTTCGGCCTTTAGCGCCATGCTTGCGGTTTTGCGCTTCCTTCGTTTAAAAACAAGCGACCTTTATTTTTAGTTATTCTTAACTATACGGTGTTACTTTATTTATTAAATTTGTAATTCAAAATTTTAACTATGAACACAAATTTTAGAAATACACCCATTGAAAAAATGGAAAGCACAACAATTACGAGCCAAAATACCGTATTACGTTCGGCTTTTGCCTGGATGAGTTTAGCAATGGTACTTACAACTCTTTCTGCAATAGTATTTGCCTACGTTCCGCAATTAACCTCTTTACTTTTAGAGCCAAACGAATTTGGCGGTTTTGCTCCAAGCACTTTAGCTTATGTAGTAATGTTTGCACCTTTACTTTTTGTTTTGGCCATGAGTTTTGGCATCAATAAAATGTCGTTACCGGTTTTAATTGGAACCTTTGTTGCGTACTCAATTATTAATGGGATCAGTTTTAGTTTTATATTTTTCGTTTATAATATCGGTTCTATTTATAAAGTATTTTTAAGTACTGCCGGTTTATTTGCTTTAATGGCTATTGCAGGCTATACTACCAAAACAGACCTCACAAAAATGGGAAGCTTATTAATGATCGGGTTAATTGGAATTGTAATTGCTTCGTTGATCAATCTTTTTATGCGCAGTCCTGGTATGGATTATATCATTAGCATAATTGGTGTAATTATATTTACAGGTTTAACAGCGTATGATGTTCAAAAAATTAAGAATATTGGAGAACAAGCCGGTGATTCAACAGAGAGTCGTAAATATGCTGTTATGGGCGCCTTAACTTTGTACCTTGATTTTATTAATTTATTTTTATTTCTGTTACGTTTATTTGGAGGCAGAAAATAATAAAGAACCAAATTTCAGTAGAATTAAAGGGTCGGCATTTTGTCGACCCTTTTTCGTTTAGATCAGATAAAGCATGTTGAAATGTTAAAATCGGTCAATAGGGCGTTAAAATTAGCGAACTAACCATATAAATGAGTAAGTAATGCCGTGTTTTTTAGACCATAAACTAAATTTACTAAAAATTGGAATACATTATGAAGAATTTTAAATTGGCATTTTTTGTTTTAGTAACTTTAAGTATATCACTTAATGCTCAAACAAATAAAAGCGCGGAAAACACACAATCCTCAGGAGAAGTTGTAGCAGACGTAAAAAAAGGTTTTATTGAGAATCAAGCCTATTTAAACTCTGCATCGTCGTTTAAAAATTATGTTCATTTTTATGCTGATTCATTAAAAGGTTTTGATGAAAATACTTTAAAAGCTCAGCTTTTAGGAAGAGGCTTTTATGGTGCAGAATTCATGTATGTTATGAATACACAAAAACGCGAATTCATAAATGAAAAATACAAAATAGGCAGCTATACTGCTCCAGATCCTTCATCATATGGCAACAAACCTCCGGGCAGCAGCACTAACTCTGTTTTAGCCGCTCCCTGCGTTAATGAAGATTTCGAAGCAACACCCGTTGGAGTTTATAATACAGGTTTAGCAGTTGCCGGTTGGACAATTGGAAGTGGAAATAATGGATTTCCTAATGGTGGCGCCTGCGTAACCCCAAATTATGGCGCAAATGGAAGCCCTGAATTTTCAATTGTTGCAACACCCGTGTTAGGAGTACAATATATTGGAACCGTTCCTCATTCACCTTTAGGCGGAACAAGGGTAGCTCGCATGGGCAATACTTCTCCGGGAGTTTTAATTAACCAGATCAAACAAACATTTCCTGTTACTGCGGCAAATACATTATTCCAATTTGCTTATGCGGGGTCATGGGATGGTTCAGGTCATGCCTGTTGCGATCAACCTTTTTTTAAAGTAGACTTATATAATTGTGCGGGCGCCCCGCTTCCTTGTTCTTCGATCAGTTTAACCCCATCTGGTACAGGTTGTCAATCTGGTGTTGGCGGATATTCTGTTACAAGCGGTATTTCATGGACTAATTGGGTAGTAAAATATATAGATTTGACACCTTATTTGGGTAGCTGTGTTACTATCAAAGTTACCAGCGGAGATTGTAATGGCGGTGCGCACCATGGCTCAGCTTTTTTTGACGCAAAATGTGGTGGTAATTTAGTTGGTAGTGGTTTGGGTGGTAATGGCGGCCCAATTGGCGGTCCGGTTAGTTTCTGCTTTGGTTCAAACGTAGCAAGTATAGTAGCACCTTTAGGTTACGCAACATATCAATGGACTGGTCCTGCCGGGGTTTCATATACACCAGCTTTAGCAAACACACCTAACGTTACAGTTTCGCCAGTAAGCGCAGGCCAGGTATTTACAGTAACCATGGTTTCAGCTTCAGGTTGTACATTTACTGCAAAAGATACTATAAAAGTATCCAGTGTTTATATTAATGGTATTGGCACTAGTTCAACTTGTCCGGGAGGGGCCAGCGGTTCAGCCACGGTTTATGCTTCTGGTAGTAGTGCGCAAATAACATATACGTACACAAGTATTTCAAATCCGACATTAAATTTAACAGCCTCAACGGGCTCTGTTATAAATAATTTACCACCCGGCTCATATTCAATTGCCGTTCAGGGTGGCGGTGGTAACTGTGGTACTGCTACATCAACATTTGTAATTGGCACATCGCCACCAAATATATTTCTATTTACTAAACCATTTTGTGGTACTCAGGCTTATTTAACAACGGTCGGGGGAACGAACTTCCAGTGGTATAATAATTTAACTCCTATACCCGCGCCGTTAGGTACAGCTGCAAATTATACGGTGAATGGCCCTGTTAACAATGCTGTTTATTGGCTATCTTATACAACACCTCAAGGCTGTAAAGATTCGGTAAGATACACACTTCAGTCAACACCTCCGGGTGCTGTTGCTGTGCCCAGCATTGGTGTTATATGTCCTGCAGCTACAAATGGTACAGCTGCTATAGTTATTACTCCAGCAGCAAATACACCTCCAGGGTTAAATTCATATTCTGTTTTCTCAACATCTGGGCCGGCATATAGTGCTTCGTTGCAACCAACATCTTCAAATACTTTTATTCCAACTGGTTTAGCTGGGGGTACCTATAGTGTTATTGCTTTTGACGGATCTTGTAAATACAGTGCAACATTTACTGTTTCACCATATACATTTACGTATAATTTAGCCCCATTAACATCAACTATTTGTCAGGGTAATAACATTACAGCTTCAGTAAATCTTGTTAACCAAATAGTTGGTACGCCTTGTTCTAATACAGGGGTTGGTCCTGCTTGCGGAAATCCAAGCCAAAAAATACTTGGAACAGGAAATACAGTAGGGCAAGTATGGCAGTTTCCACAACCGTATTCAAAGTACTATTATGATAACCATACACAAATATTATACAGGGCGGCAGAATTAACTGCAATGGGAGTTCTGCCAGGCTATATTACAAGTTTAGCATTTGATTGCAGTGCACCAAATGGCATTGTTAATATACCTAATTATACTATTAAAATTAAATGTACTACTGCTTCTGTTGTAACAGTAATGGATAATGCCGGCTTTACTCAGGTTTATAACACACCAAATTATACCCCTGTTACCGGATGGAACCAACATAATTTTGCAACTCCATATTTTTGGGACGGAGTTTCAAATATTTTGGTAGATCTATGTCAGAACGCAGCAACATGGACATTTCAGGGCTCTACTTGTCGTTATACACCAACAACATATAACTCTTGTGCTTTTCGTTATTCATTTAATCTTACTTCGAGTTGTAATACAAACTTAGTTAGTGGGTTTTCACCAAACAGACCAAACAGTAGGTTTGGTAATTGTCCTACAACCTCTGCTAATATGTTTACATATGCTTGGTCACCCTCAACATTCTTGTCTAACACTACACAAACAACAAGTGTTATAACGCCTACCACATTGCCGGGTACTGTTTCTACAATTAATTACTCAGTTGTTGTTACACCAACATTTGTAAACTGTCCTATCACCAATACGTTTGCTGTAACTGTTGTTAACCCTGTAACGCCTACAATTACTCCAATTAATGAGTTTTGTACAAATGCATCGCCAATAACAATTACAGTTAATCCTACAGGTGGAACATTTACAACAAGTGTACCTTCACTTCCAATTAACCTTAATACCGGTATTATTACACCTTCGTTAGCAGCTATTGGAACAAACACATTTATGTATGCTGTTGGTATTGGTACCTGTGTTGCAACGAATACAGGGTCATTCCTTGTTACTCAGTTTAATACGGCTGCATTAACAGGTTCGGTTGGTAACTTATGCGTTACAAGTCCGGCCGCTAATTTAAATGCTATTGTTCAAAGTACTGTAAATGGTATTTGGTCTGGAACCGGTGTGGTTGGAACTTATTCATTTAATCCAATTGGTTTAGCAACTAATATCTATACTTTACAATACAATACAACATCAGCTCCTAATGCAACATTGTGTCCTGATACAAGACAGTTATTAGTGTCGGTATTAAATCCACCACAACCAACAATTACTCAGGTGGGACCATATTGTAATAACGCACCAGATTTTGCATTAGCTGTTGCACCTAATACCGGAACATGGACTGCAACTGCTTATAATAATATTGCCGGTACATTTAGTCCGGCACTTGCTGCCATAGGGGTTAATACTGTTCAGTATGTTATAGGAACAAATACTTGTAACGTTCAGGATACAAAAACAATTTCTATTGAAGCTTATGTGCCTGCTGTAATTACTGGTAGTATAGCTGACCAGTGTAATACAAATGCCCCAATAAATTTAATACCACTTACTACTAATAACTTAGGTATATGGAGTGGTTCAGGTATTACAGGTACTTTATTTAATCCTGCAACTTCAGGTGTTGGAAGTATTGTTATAGCGTATAACACTTCGTCTTCTCCAAGTGGTTTATGCCCTGCACAAGCAACTTTGGCAGTTAATGTATACTCTTTGGCAGCCCCTGCCATTACTAAAATTGGGCCTTTCTGTAATGTTGGCCCTCCGGTGCAATTACAGGTATCGCCTTTAGGTGGTGTGTTTAGCGGTGTTAATAATGGTGCTACAACTCCAACTGGTGGCTTCAGTCCTTCCTTCGGTATTATTGGAGATAACTTAATTAATTACACTGTTACTTCAGGGCCTTGTATTGCTTTTGCAACTACTACAGTAACAATTGAACAATTTGTTTCGGCAGATTTTGCAAAGTATGCAGGACCATATTGTAAAAATGACGCGCCTATTAACTTAAATAGTATTGTTCAAAATCCGGGTGGACTTTGGAACGGCCCAGGTGTTATTGGAAGTATTTTCACTCCTGCAAATGCTAACATCGGTAACAACAATGTTATTACTTATTTAACGCACTCTATGCCAACAGCAAGTTTATGTCCTGATACAAGTGCAATACGCATCCAGGTTAACGACCTCCCCGTAGTTTCGATCCTAAGTAATCTTGAAAAAGGTTGTGCGCCGGTTGAGGTAATCCTTAATACACCAAGTACAAATAGCGGAACCGGGCTTTGGAATTTAGGTGATGGATCTGAACCACAATCAGGATTAAGTCTTACTCACGTTTATGCAACTCCAGGTTCATACACTGTAACATTTAATTACCAGGATGAGATCGGTTGTTCTACACAAGCAGTTTTAGATCATCCTATAGAAGTATACGAAGTGCCTAATGCAGATTTTAGTTATAATCCTGATGAGGTTACTATTGCTACTCCTGAGGTACAATTCTCTAACTTAACTACTATCTTAGGACACAGCACTTATCAATGGCAAATCGGAAATCTTTACCAGTTAAATGATGTAGATCCAAAAGTAATTTTCCCAAGTGCCGGTGATTATGAGATAACATTAACTGCTACTACCATCCATGGTTGTAAGAGTATAGTTAATAAAGTAATTCAGGTTAAAAATGACTTTGGAGTATATATACCAAATTCATTCACGCCAAATTATGATGGATTAAATGATTACTTTATCCCCGTATTCTCGCCATATGGCTTAGATCTTAAAACTTACAACTTAGAGGTGTTTGACCGTTGGGGTGAATTATTGTTCTCTACCAAAGATGCAACTGTGGGTTGGAATGGAACTGTTAAGAACAGAGGGGATGAGCCATTAAAGGGCGATGTTTATGTTTACAAGATCAAATTTAAAGACATTGATGGTAAGATCCATAACAAAACCGGACATGTTACTTTAATGAAATAATAAAAGTTATAAAACTAAAAGATCCCCAATCGTAAGTTGGGGATTTTTTTGCGTTAAATATTGGAAATACCTAGTAAATCAATGCTTTGGCTGAGTTAAAAATTAAAATTTAGCCTTATTTTTTCGTAACTTTATAGAGTAAAAACTTTTTAAAATGAAAAGATCCATTTTTTTAACATTGCTTTTGATCTGTACGCTTCAGATATCTTTTTTTGCACAAACAAATAAAAAAGCAAATTTGCCTAGCGATGCCACTACCGGTTACACTTACGACTTTGATAAAACAAACGCATTGATCATTGACAGATTATCAAATCCAAATAATTCTAATCAAGATGTAATCGTTATTGTTGAAGAAAAAACCTTTCCTAAATTAAATAAGGGAGAAAAAATAAATGATGATTATAAAAAGAAAGTAGCAGAGTGGATCGAAAAAAATCCGGCTATTATCATTTCAACATTAAAAAACAGAAAAGATATTGTTCACACTTATTAATATTAAAATGAAAAAATTAATTATATTTTTATTTATACTAAGTTTTTTTGTAGGAAATTCTCAAACACAAATGCCTGTTGGACCTCAAAGCGGTTCTTTTTCAAGTATGGTTAGGGGTTACCACTTTACTTCTCCTGTGGCATTTAATATTTGCGCGCTGCATATTCCACCCGATGCACCTGGTGCGGCTGGTCAATTACAAAGCATAAGAGTAGTAAGATTTAATGCCGCTGCTCCTCCTGCTTTTCCGGGAACTACAAATGCATTTGTGCAACTATTTACAATTACAGGTGTAGCATCTAATGCAACTGTAGCTTGTAACATTGCTGTAAACGCAGGAGATATTATTGGTATTTACGGATCACGAGCCGGCAATTGTATTAACAGCTATGATGGTGCAAATTTTGCAACTACCATTATGGGTAATCCAACTGTTTTACGAAGAAGTGGTATGCAAGCTTGTATTGCAGCCGGAGCACCAATGGCAAATATTTGGTCTGAGGTGAATTTTAGTATTGGAAGAATTTTTATGTATTACAACTGTTGTCCAACACCAACAATTACAACCGCTCCATCTGCAACAAATATTTGTAGTGCATCTGGAACAAGCGTTGCTATTATAGGTGGAGGTGCAACAACCTATACATGGATGCCTGGTAATGTGAATACAGCTTCGATTAGTGTAACACCTACTGTAAGTACTACTTATACATTAACCGGCGAAACAGGCGGTTGCTCAAGCAGCAAAACAGTGGCAATAAATGTTAGCGCCACACCTACTATTAATACGGTTTCAAATACAGGTCCTGTATGTCAGGGTGCTGTAGTTAACTTTAACACTAATGCTACTACTGCTGGTGTTGCATCTTATTCATGGACCGGCCCTAACGGCTTTAACTCGAATGCACAGAACCCTTCTTTACCTAATGCGCAAGCTATAAACTCGGGAACCTATTCTTTAACTGTTACTAATACATTTACCGATGGCTTGCAGTGTCAGGCAATGGGGTCAACAACGGTTGGCGTTGTGCCGTCAGGCACAGTTACCGCTACACCTAATTTTACCTTGTGTCAGGGAACAGGCTTAAACCTTGTAGCTAACGCTAATCCTGCGCCAACCTCTTATTCGTGGACGGGCCCTGGCCCTTTTAATTCTGGACA
>JAUXSA010000061.1 GCA_030681615.1 Bacteroidota bacterium | reverse complement strand
TTCTTTTAGGGGTCGCAAAAGTATATATTCCTTTTATTAACTCCAAATTTATTTGTAAAAAAAATTAAAAATTTTCAATCTTTTTTCCAACTACTCCAAATCCTTACAAATATCTCTCAAAAAACGGGAGGGCAAAGATACTACTTCTTTTTTATTTGCCAAATATTTTTGCCGAGTATTTACTATAATTCGCAGCTTTTAACAAAAACTTTGTCGTAAAATTTAAAACAGTTTAAACCAAATATTGTTTTAAACTTATTGGCTAAAAATTGTTACTAACACCGCACTGCTTAATAAAATACCGATAATGGTCGGGTAAAGCTCAATTTTAAGTATCTTTAGCCTTTATACAGAGATGGAATATAACACACAATTAGACAGATTGATCATCCCGGAATACGGAAGAAATATCCAGGGAATGATAGAGTATTGCTGCAAATTAAAGGACCGTGAAGAGCGAAACCTATGCGCCAGGGCAATTATACAGGTAATGGGCCAGTTAAACCCGCATTTAAGGGATATTGCTGATTACAACCATAAATTATGGGATCATTTATTTATTATCTCGCAATTTAAACTGGATGTAGACAGCCCCTATCCTATTCCAAGTCCGGAAACTTTTAAAGAAAAGCCTAAAATTTTAGATTACCCTAAAGGAAAAATACGTTTTAAACACTACGGTAAAACCATTGAGGATATTATTAAAAAAGCAAGGGAATTGCCTGAAGGTCCTGAACGTAAAGAACTAACACGTCAAATAGCCAATCACCTTAAAAAATCTTACTTCAACTGGAACAAAGATTCGATCACTGATGACGTGATCTTTAAAAATTTAGCCGATCTATCGGGCGGAGAATTAAAACTGGATGATAACACCGTATTGAGCTCGCACCAAGAGTTACGCGGCACCAAAAAATTCTTCCACAAAAATCCAAAGCACAAAAATAATAATCACAAACATAAAAATCCTAGAAAATTCTAATACTTTCTTATGGCAATTTTTGAAGTACATGGCGGACATAAACTAAAAGGAGAAATTATACCGCAGGGAGCTAAAAACGAAGCTTTACAAATTCTTTGCGCTGTATTATTAACCAAAGAAAAAGTTGTCATAGGAAACATTCCCAACATTGTTGACATTAATAAACTTATTGAATTACTTGCCGAACTTGGTGTGAAGGTTGAGAATACCGGCCACGAGGAATATACTTTCCAGGCAGATAATGTAAATATCGATTATCTCGTATCGCCCGAATTTAAAAAGAAAGGCGGAAGCTTACGCGGAAGTATGATGATCGTAGGCCCAATGCTTACACGCTTTGGTAAGGCGTATATGCCAAAACCGGGTGGCGACAAAATTGGTCGTCGCCGTGTAGATACCCATTTTATGGGTTTTGAAGCTTTAGGTGCAAAATTTAATTACCACGCCGATAACGAATTATTTGAAGTTGAAGGAAAAAATTTAAAAGGCGCTTACATGTTGCTTGACGAAGCTTCTGTTACAGGAACCGCCAACATTGTTATGGCCGCTGTTTTAGCAGAAGGCAGAACAACTATTTACAACGCCGCTTGCGAACCCTACTTACAACAACTTTGCAAAATGCTAAACAGCATGGGCGCAAAAATTTCGGGCATAGGTTCTAATTTACTTTATATTGATGGCGTTAAAGAATTAAAAGGTACAACGCATCGCATATTGCCGGATATGATAGAAATTGGTTCATTCATTGGAATGGCCGCTGTAACTCAATCCGAGATCACTATAAAAAATGTGAGCTATGATAATTTAGGCATCATCCCAACAATATTTGGACGCCTTGGAATTAAAATGGAACGCCGTGGCGATGATATTTTTATTCCAGAACAAGAGCATTATGAGATTGATACTTTCATCGACGGATCTATTCTTACCATAAGTGATGCCATCTGGCCGGGTTTTACACCCGATCTTATTAGTATTGCATTGGTTACTGCCATTCAGGCAAGAGGTAATGTACTAATTCATCAAAAAATGTTCGAGAGCCGTTTGTTCTTTGTAGATAAATTAATTGATATGGGCGCAAAAATAATTCTTTGCGATCCGCACCGCGCAACAGTAATGGGCCTTGACAGAAAAGTGCAATTACGCGCCATTCAAATGGCTAGTCCAGATATTAGAGCAGGCGTGGCTTTGCTTATTGCTGCCATGAGCGCAAAAGGTAAAAGTGTGATTTTTAATATCAATCAAATAGACAGAGGTTACCAAAATATTGATACTCGTTTGAATGCTATTGGCGCGCAAATAATTAGAAAAGATAAATGAAACACTTACTGATATTTTTAAGTATCTATTTAATCACTATTGCTTCGTGCAAAAGCAAAAAAACTACTGTTAACGATCCTCTTACACCCACAGTTGCTGTTACTCCTTTGCCTGCTGCAGAAGTAGAACCTGTTGTAGGTTTAAATTTAGGCAACCTGGCTCCGGAAATTGCGCAAGGAAATTTAGCTGATAGTGTTATTAAACTTTCTTCTTTAAGAGGTAAAATTGTTCTCATAGATTTTTGGGCCAGCTGGTGCGGACCTTGCAGAAAAGAAAATCCAACAGTTGTAAAAGCTTACACAAGATTTAAAGATCAAAAATTTAAGAACGGAACTGGTTTTACCATTTACAGCGTATCCCTAGATGCCGATAAAAATCTTTGGAAAAAAGCAATAGATAAAGATGGTTTGGTTTGGCCTTACCATGTTAGCGATCTTAAAGTATGGAATAACGAAGCTTCGCAAAAGTACGCCGTTCAAGGCATTCCGTATAATGTATTAATAAATGATAAAGGAATAATAATTGATAAAAATCTAAGAGGAGAATCTCTGAACTTAGCTTTAGAAAAATTAGTTATAACCCAATGAAAAATTATTTTTTCATAGTATTTATCTGTCTGTTCACACACTTAAATTCGCAAACAGAAATAGCACCAATAAAACCGGGAGACAAAGCACCTGGGTTTATTTTAACGCAACAAAACTCTATTCAGAGTTTTGCGTTGCCATATTTTAACCGCGTTATCCTTTTACATTTTTGGAGCACAAGTGTGCAGCAATCAAAAGTAAAGAACAGATCGTTGAACCGTTTGGCCGGCAGATATAAAAATGCCATTTATAAAAATGCAGATGGTTTTGACCTGATCGCCATTGCTGTGCAAAGTGATAAAAGAGCTTGGAACGAAGAAGTAAGAGTTGACTCGTTAAATAATTTTATTAATGGCATTGCTCAAAAAGGTTATAACGATGATGTGTGTAAAAAATACGGCGTTACTTCTCTTCCTGCTGATGTTTTAATTGACGAAAACGGTTTTGTTATTGCCATCAATCCAAAAATGGCCGTGTTGGAAGATCTGTTAGATGAAAAGAAAAATTTTTTACCTATAAAAAAAGATGTTACCGGAACTATTGGACATGCCAGCAATAAAGACGAAATTTTAAAATTTGGAAAACTATATTTATTTGATGCTTATTACGATTCAATCTCAACAACACTTACAAACGCCAACGGTGGATTTTCTTTTTATGATATAAAATTGAACCAGGATTTTATTCTAAAAACCGATAACCAAAGTGATATTATTACAACAGATCCATTAGCAATTTATAATAAAAGAGGCGAGCATATTGTAGATGGCAAAACCATGGGCAATGGCTTTGTTTTTTATATCGCATCAAACATGAGTTACAAATTAACCGACGATAATCCTGACGAAGCTTTGAACGGAACAATTGGTGAGGTAAATGTAACCAAGAACTTAACTTTTTTAAGTAATGGCTTTGGCCTAACACCAAAGGACGAACAAGAGCTACAGCCTATTTTATTAATGTTGCAAAAAAATAAAGACCTGAAGGTAAATGTTACCACGCACACAGATTCTAAACCTGATGATAAATCGGCTATGGACCTTACCGTAAAACAGGCAAAAACAGTTAAAGACTTTTTAGTTAAAAAAGGCATTGCCGCAGCCAGAATAAAAACCTTCCCAAAAGGTAAAAGTCAACCCCGTAAAGCCTGCAAAGCGCATACTGATTGCTCCGATGCTGACCATAAACAAAACCGCAGGGTTGAATTTGTGGTATCAAAGAACTGACAAAACTTCTTATAAAAAAGTCTGGCAAAATTATTGATTTACTAATAGCGAAATACTATTTTAAAATCGATACATACCATGCAGAATAACGAAAATAGCGTACCGGAAGAGAATTTAGAGAATTTTGAAAACACTACTGAGTCTGACAATACGACTGAAAAGTCAGTAGAAACTGACGAAACTACCACTATTAGCAATGCGGTTGATACCGATGCCAAAATAAAAGAACTGAACGACAGATATCTGCGTTTATATTCTGAATTTGATAATTACCGTAAACGTACAATAAAGGAACGATCAGAGCTTATTAAAACAGCCGCAGAAGATGTTTTTAAAGCTATTTTACCCGTACTTGATGATATGGACAGGGCTATTAAAGCAAATGAGAATGTAACAGATGCAGCGCCTATTAAAGAAGGCATGCTGCTTATCCATAATAAACTAAAGAACTCGATACAAAATAAGGGCTTAACTTCTTTTGATAGCCTTGGTAATGCTTTTAATCCAGACACCATGGAAGCAATTACCCACATCCCTGCAACCGACGAAGAGCAAAAAGGTAAAGTTATTGACGAACTTGAAAAAGGATATAAATTAGGAGATAAAGTAATTAGATTTGCGAAAGTTGTTGTAGCACAATAATATTATGGCCAAAAGAGATTATTACGAAATATTAGGAATTACTAAGAACGCGAGCGAAGAAGAAATAAAAAAAGCGTACCGCAAATTGGCTATTAAATTTCACCCGGATAAAAACCCGGATGATAAAACTGCAGAAGATAAATTTAAAGAAGCTGCAGAAGCATACGAGATCTTAAGTAACCCCGACAAACGTGCGCGTTATAACCAATATGGCCATGCTGGTGTGGGTGGTGCATCCGGTGGACAAGGCCATGGCGGCATGAACATGGATGACATCTTTAGCCAGTTTGGTGATATTTTTGGTGGTGCATTTGGTTTTGGCGGCGGCGGTGGAAACCGTGGCGGCGGCGGGCGACGCATGAACCGCGGAAGCAATTTACGTGTTAAAGTAAAATTAAATTTAAAAGAAATTGCCAACGGTGCCGAGAAAAAAATTAAAGTAAATAAATACGTTGGTTGCAAAACATGCAGTGGCAGCGGTGCAAAAAATGGACAATATGATGCCTGTAAACAATGTAACGGCAGTGGTGTTGTTACACGCGTTCAACAAACTATTTTAGGCGCTATGCAAACGCAAACAACCTGCCCGGGTTGTAGTGGTGAAGGGAGAATAGTAAAAGATAAATGTAATACCTGCCACGGAGATGGAATTGTGCGCGAGGAAGAAATAATTACCATTAACATGCCCGCCGGTGTTGCAGAAGGAATGCAGTTAAGCATGAGTGGCAAAGGTAACGCAGCGCCACGCGGTGGTATTAACGGCGATCTTTTAATTGTTATTGAAGAAGAAGATCATCCGGATCTTAAACGCGAAGGAAATCATTTGATCTATAGTTTAAATATTTCATTCCCTGATGCGGCTATTGGTACCAATGTAGAGATACCAACCATTGATGCAAAAGCAAAAATTAAAATTGAACCCGGCACACAAAGCGGAAGGGTTTTGCGTTTAAAAGGAAAAGGGTTGCCCGATGTAAATTCATATGGCAGAGGCGATCTTTTAGTGGAGATAAGTGTTTATACACCAACACATTTAAGTCCTGATGAACGTAAAGCTTTGGAAAATTTAAAAGGCTCAAAGAATTTTGAACCAAATCCAAATAAAAAAGAAAAAGGCTTTTTTGAACGCATGAAAGATTATTTTGAGTAACAAACTAATCTCAATCCCCTTCACCCCGTTTTTCCAAAGGGGGAATACTTATTACAAATGCAGAAATATTCTGCGCTTTTTTTTGTTTTATAAAATAAAGAGGAATTACAATTTTATTTATTTAATTTAGCTTATATATTTTATATGAGCGATTGTAGTTATAGATGGTATAAGTATAATTTTAATACTTCATGCATTAAATGCGGCAACAAAATTGCCATGCAAAGCCCTTTAGGTGCCCCCGAATGCGACGATTGCGGCGAATTAAGCAAACACAGCTGGGAAGAAATGCTCACCATTTGCGATCTGAAAGATCTGCGTAGAAACGACGTTGGGCATAAAAAGATCTTTAGTGTTATGGAAGCGAACGTCAATTCCGAAAACGTTAGTACCATCAATTGTTATCACTGCAAAACAGCCATGCTTCCTAAAACAGATCTTATTGAATCTAAAAGCTGCGAATGCCCAAAGTGTAATGAGTTGATAGGATTTGAAACTTTAAGTTCTTATAAAGATTTTGTTTTTTACCGTTACGTCAATCAAAAAATAAGCACTGCAAATAAAAGTGCTTTAATTGCAGTACGTTGCGCCGCCTGTGGAGCGCCATTGCAAACCGATCCAACAAAAACCAATTACACCTGTGAGTTTTGTAGCGTAGAAAATATTTTACCACCTTCATTAAGACACAGAAGGGTTTTAGATGATGTTTATATTGGCATTCAAAAAAAGATGATCTCGCCAAAAAATGTATCCGGGCTAACAAATCCACAGCAGATAATTAATTGTTTGAAAGAAAATAAAAAAGAAGCTTTTAACGAAGGGGATCTAAATGCGTTAATGGTAAAATTTCCTGAAAACTTACAGATCTATCATCATATCGCGAATGATCTACGCCATGAATTTTCATTAGAAACATTTGAAAAATTATGGGCTACTTCTAAAAGCGTTGCTTTCTTAAAAATCATCGGAAAAAAATTAAACAGATCGGAAGCAGATATCAGTTCCCAAATAAGAAAATTTGACACCAACTATAAACAATATCCAAAAAATTCCAATACTAAAAAAGAGGGTGGTAGTTTTTTTGACAAACTAAAAAGTTTGTTTAATTGATCTATTTTTCCACGATCATAAATTCCGTTCTACGATTTTTTGCCCTGCCATCTTCTGTGGAATTTTCAGCAATAGGTTTATTAGATCCAAAACCTTTAGCGTTAATTCTATCACCCTTAATACCTAATTCTTCTAAAGCGCTTTTTACCGAAAAGGCACGATTAGTACTTAAAGCCTCGTTAGCTTTTGGGTTACCCACGTTATCTGTATGACCATGGATCTCTATTTTTATACTGCCATTTTCTTTCAAATAAGCTGCGAACGATTTTAAAACTACTTTACTTTCTTTAGTAAGTTCGGCGCTATTGGTAGCATAAAAAATATTGTTTATCACAAATGTTTTTCCCGGCAAAGCTTCCTGCACAACCATTTTAATTTCTTTGGGCGGTGCTTCATACGTAAGATCTTTTACACTTACTACTTTAGATAAAAAAGCCTGCTCTTCTTTTATCACCGTAACTAAAATATCATCTTTCTGTTTTAAATTTACAGCTGCCATAAACTGCCCGCTAACACTATCAACCACAGCATATGTCTTTTCTTCGGTCCTAATATTTTTAAGCTCAACAACTGCACCTGTAACTTCATTCCCAACATTATCTTTAACATCGCCCTTAATAAAAGCAATTTGTTGCGGACGTGCTTCTTTGTAAAGATCAAATTTATAAAGGTCAAAACGGCCAACACCTTTGCCCCGGACTTTCCCTTCATCAAAACTAAAAAAGTAACCCATTTTTGTATCGGTACTTACAAAAAAACCAACATCATCTGTACTTCCGTTTATGGGCGAGCCAATGTTCTCCGGTTCCTGCCACTCACCTTTTTCATCTTTACGCACATAAAAAATATCCATGCCACCAAAACCAAAATGTCCATCGCTGCTAAAATAAAGTGTTTCACTATCGCTATGAATAAAAGGTGTTTTTTCGTGGCCTTTGGTATTAATTTTTGGTCCCAGATTTTTTGGAGTGCTCCAGATATTTGTTTTAGGATCTCTTACAGTAACGTAAAGATCAACGCCACCAAAGCCTCCGGGCCTGTCGCTTGCAAAGTAAAGTGTAACTCCATCTGCCGCAATAGTTGGCTGACTATCCCAATACACTGGATGGTTTACCACATTACTTAATTTACGGATAGGTTTCCATTCGTCATTTTGATTATCGCTAATATAAATGTCAACGTTTGGCTGGTTGCCGCCTTCATCGCGTTGCATAGCAAAATATAAATGTTTGTTATCAATAGAGATGCTGCAACCTCCCTGGTTATCTTCTTTTTCGTTAAACGGGTATGGCATTTCTTCACCTTTATCAAACTCACCGGTCTTATCGCGGGTTGAATACATAAACACCTCTACCTCTTTATCGCTGGTATAAACTTTATCTTTGTTGTTAGAGGGCATTTTACGTACGTAATAACAATTCTTATCGTCCGGCGAAACATAGGCGAGGTATTCGTCACGCTCGGTTGATACGCCTCTCACAACTTTAGGATCAAAGGGAACTCCTTTTTTTAATGCACTTTCTTTCTTTAATGATTTTAGCATTTCTTTGGCGTTATACATTTCCCCTGTATAATCCTTGGCGAATTTTGTATCATCGTCATCTTTAAAAGCAATAAATTTTTCAAGATACTTTTTTGCAGAATCGTTCTTGGCCTCCTCGTAATAAGCAAAACCAATGTAATAATAAGGTTCGCTGTGTATTTGAGGACAACTTGCAATGGCCTTCTTAAAATATGGGGTCATTGGTGCAAACGAAAGATTTTCCAACTTTGCACGAACGATCATTTCCTGGCCCATAAATAAATTAGCTTCCGCAAAATCAGGTTCTATTTGCAGACTCTCCATTAAAAAAGAGATGCGCTCAGGTTTTTTGTATTTCTTTTTATCCGTTGCTTTTTCGTAAAGCTTCATTGCCTTTTTATCAATATCATCCCTACAAAATGTTTTTGGGCCTTTATCATCATCCTGTGCAAGAACAGAAAATGAAAGGCCAATGAACGGAAGTATAAATAAAAGTTTTTTCATAGATTTTTTATCCAAAAGAATATAATCAAAGTTAGGCGCTTTGGTTACACTAATTTACTAAGATTTAAATTGTTTGTTTACGGGCTAATGTTAAAAAGCACTAACAAATGTTTATAAAATAGAAAAACTAATACACGCGTACATGTTACATTTACTTAAAATAAAAAAAAATTTATGGAATATGTTATGAAGTATTGGTGGATACTGATCCCCGTTTTATTATTGGTTTTTTATAAATTAATTTTCAGGTTGTTTGGTATCATTATTATTCCAGAAGATAAAATTGGTTTGGTTACCAAAAAGTTTGTATTGTTTGGTAAGTCAGAATTGCCTCCGGGCCGCATTATTGCTGTTGAGGGCGAAGCCGGTTTCCAGGCGCAAACATTAGCACCGGGTATCTATTTTTGGAAATGGATCTGGCAATTTGAGATCACTAAACAATCCCTTACGGTTATTCCGCAAGGTAAAATTGGTTTAATTGTTGCGCGCGATGGAAAAGAATTAGAAACGGGACACATACTTGCCCGTAAGGTAGAGTGTGATGGTTTTCAGGATACAGTTGCGTTTTTAACCAAAGGTGGAAGTAAAGGAAGGCAAAGTGCATATATTACTGCCGGTACTTATCGTATAAATACTTTTTTGTTCGAGATCTTTACAGTGGATATGTTCACTATTAGCGAGAACATGGTGGGTATTATTACCACTTTAGATGGTATGCCAATTGAAGAAGGAAGCATTGCAGGTAAAGAAGTGCAGGGTCATAACAATTTTCAGGATGCAGATACATTTTTAAGAGCTGGTGGTAACAAAGGCTTGCAACCGCAAACTATTTTAGCTGGTTCGTATTATATTAACCCCTGGTTTGTAAGTGTTGAACAAATAAAAATGATGGAGATACCTATTGGTTATGTAGGTGTAGTTATTTCATATGTAGGTAAAGACGGAAAAGATCTTAGCGGAGCAGAATTTAAACATGGTAACATTGTAAGCAAAGGTGAGAAAGGCGTTTGGGCCGAGCCATTAGGTCCGGGTAAATATCCAATCAACACATTTATTATGCGTGTTGAATTGGTACCTACAACCAACTTAGTTTTAAACTGGGCTAATGCGCGCAGCGAATCTCACCAGTTAGATAAAAATTTATCTACGATCACAGTTCGTTCAAAAGACGGTTTCCCTTTTAATTTAGATGTAAGCCAGATCATTCACATACCTACAACCGAAGCGCCAAAAGTAATTGCACGTTTTGGTAGTATGATGAATTTAGTTGGCCAGGTATTAGAGCCTACAATTGGTAACTATTTCCGTAACTCGGCGCAGGATAGCGATGTAATTGCTTTCTTAAGCACCCGTAAAGAGAGACAGGATGCTGCCAAAAAACGCATTAGCGAAGTATTAGACCAATATAACGTAAACGGGGTTGATACATTAATTGGTGATATTGTGCCGCCAGAAAGTTTAATGAAAACATTAACCGATCGTAAAATTGCCGAAGAGCAAAACACAACCTTTGAAACACAAAAACGTGCCGAGGTTACACGCCAGACTTTGGAAAAAGAAACCGCTGTTGCCGACATGCAAAAAGAAATTGTAAAGGCCGACCAGGGTGTATTAATTGCCGAACGTATTGCCGATGCCGCTGTTAAGAAAGCAACCGGTGAAGCTAGCGGTGTAAAGATCTCATCAGTTGCAGAAGCAGATAGGTTAAAAATTATAGCTAATGCCGATGCAGAGAAAACAAAAGTAACTGCTAATGCCGAAGCTGAAAAAATTAAAATGCTGGCAAACGCAAATGCAGAGCAAATAAGCGTAACTGGTAAAGCAGAGGCTGAGAAAATTTTAGCCATTGGTAAATCAAATGCCGAATCTTACAAACTATCGGTTGATGCAATGGGTGGCGATAACTTTACCAAATTGAAAGTAACCGAACAAATAGGTAAAGAGCGTATTAAAATAATACCTGAAGTATTGATAACAGGTAATGGTGATGGCCAAAACGGTCCTATTAACGGGCTTTTAGGCCTACAGTTATTGGATGGTATTATGGATAGAAACAAGACCAAAGATGCTGAGGATAAAAACACAGGTCCTAAAAACGACGGGAAAAACAAACCATAACTTTTTTGCATAAATACAAACACCTTATCTTAGCTGATAAGGTGTTTTTTTTGTCCTAAAAACTAATTATTTTAGAACACTAGTGATCATTAGGTGTTCCAAACCTGATAATAATCATAATTAAGTTGATAATCGTCATGTTCTTTCGGAAAGAAAGCCTTTAGCTTTATACTGGATAAATAACTTTAAATCTAAATGAAAAAAATCAGTACACTTTTACTAATCTTTTTTTTGATGCTTTTCTCTTGTAAGGATAAACAAGAAAGAACAAAACCACTTGTAGAAAAAATAACCGAGTCAGTTTACGCTTCCGGCATTATTAAAAGCAAGAACCAATATCAGGTCTTCTCAATAGTTAATGGTATAATTGAAGAGATAATTGCAAAAGAAGGTGATCTTATTAAAAAAAACGATCCTATACTTAGATTACAGAATGTTTCTTCAAAACTAAATGCTGCTAATGCCAAATTAGCTGCAGATCTTGCCAGTTTTAATTCTAATGGTGATAAATTGAATGAACTAAAAGCCAACATTGATTTTGCCAAAACAAAACTAAAAAACGATTCGGCTTTGTATGCAAGACAAAAAAATTTGTGGGCACAACAAATTGGCGCGCAAAATGATCTCGAATTTCGCGAGCTTGCTTACAAAAATTCGATAACCAATTACGAAACTGCAAATCTGAGATACAAGGATGCAAAAAAACAATTAGATTTTTCGGCGCAACAGGCAAAAAATAATTTTGAAATAACCCGTTCGGTAGAAAATGATTTTATTGTAAAAAGCGAAACAGACGGCAGAGTATATAGCATTTTAAAAGAAAAAGGAGAGCTGCTTTCTCCGCAAAGCCCGGTTGCTATAATAGGTGACGCTAATGATTTTATTATTGAACTGCAGGTAGATGAATATGATATTACAAAAATAAAGATCGGGCAAAAAATTATTTTAAGTCTTGATAGTTATAAAGGGAAAGTATTTGAAGCGCAGGTTATAAAAATAAATACCATTATGAATGAAAAAACGCGCTCTTTTATAATTACAGGAGCGTTTACTATTAAGCCCCCGGTTATTTATCCAAATCTTACAGTAGAAGGCAATATTATTATACAGAGTAAAGAAAACGCATTAACAATACCCCGCAATTACTTAATAGATGATGAATTTGTGTTAAATGAAAAAAAGGAAAAAATTAAAGTAAATATTGGTTTAATGGATTATAAGAAAGTGGAAATTTTAAGCGGAATAAAGGCTTCTGATATAATTCTGAAACCGTTAAAATGAAATACAAACTCATCTTTAGAATAGCAAAAGCATTATTATTAGCGCGGTTAAAACAAACCACGGTGGCAGCCGTTGGCGTTACGTTTAGCATTATGATGTTTATTACGTTGTTAGGATTTATGACCGGGTTAAATGATCTTTTAGATGGTTTAATCTTAAACAGAACTGCTCACGTACGTTTATTTAAAGAAATAAAGCCTAGCAAAACACAACCCATTGATCTATCAGGTGAATACAAAAACTCATATAACTTTATTGAATCCATTAAATCCGGCAGCACAAGAAAAGAAATATACAACAGTGGGGCCATCATGCAGGCAATTAGTAAAGATGACAGGGTGCTGGGCATTGCTCCAAAAATAAACGCACCTGTTTTTTTTAATGATGGCAACGTAGAAATTACAGGCGTTATAAATGGCATTGACGTTGATAAAGAAAGTAAATTATTTTATTTTGAAGATTATGTTGTTAAAGGAGTTTCGGCAGATCTTAAAAATGTAAGTAACAGCATTATACTAGGTAAAGGACTTGCAGAAAAACTGTTGACGAAAATTGGAGACGTAGTTGTTATAACAACCAGTAGAGGAGATAGATTTTCTTTAAAAGTAGTAGGCTTTTTTCAATCAGGTATACTGGAGCTAGATAAAGTGCAGAGCTTTGCATCAATCGCCACAACTCAAAAATTATTAGGTAAAAGCAATAATTACTTAACAGATCTTCAAATTAAATTAAAAGATATTTCATTAGCACCAGAATTAGCGCAAGAGTATGCTAATATATATGAAACAGATGCAGAAGACATACAAACCGCTAATTCTCAATTTGAAACAGGAAGCAATGTGCGTACGATAATTTCTTTTGCAGTTGGCATTACCCTATTGGTGGTTGCAGGCTTTGGTATTTACAACATATTAAACATGATGATCTTTGAAAAAATGGATTCAATTGCAATTTTAAAAGCCACTGGCTTTTCGGGTAAAGATGTAAAGCGAATTTTTTTAGTAATTGCTATAAGTATTGGCGTTGTTGGCGGAGCCTTAGGTTTAGTCTTCGGCCTTTTACTTTCAATGGGCATAGATCAAATTCCGTTTAATACCGCCTCGCTGCCTACTATTACTACCTACCCTATTAATTATAATATAACGTTTTACATAATAGGTGGTATTTTTTCTTTGATCACTACATACTTTGCGGGATATTTTCCTGCAAAAAAAGCAAGTAAAATTGATCCGATTGTAATTATTAGAGGCAAATAAATGAGTGAGTTAATTCTAGAAGCTAAAAATATAAATAAGGATTTTCACAATCCCGTAACCATTAATGTTTTAAAGAACATTACTTTTACTATTAACAAAGGTGAGTTTGTTTCTGTTACCGGCAAATCGGGTTGCGGCAAATCTACTTTATTGTATATTTTATCTACGATGGATACCGATTATGAAGGAGATCTGTTGATCGATAATCAACCAATGGCGAACAAAAAAGAAGGTGAGCTGGCAAAAGTACGCAACGAAAAAATAGGCTTTGTTTTTCAGTTTCATTATTTATTGAATGAGTTTACTGCATTGCAAAATGTTATGTTGCCGGGTTTAAAACTGGGTAAATACAGTGAGCAGGAAGTAGAATATCGTGCAATAGAGCACCTTAAAAAATTAGACATCGAGAAACTGGCCAACAAAAGGGCTAATCAATTATCCGGAGGAGAAAAGCAGCGTGTGGCAATAGCAAGGGCACTTATAAACGATCCATTAATTATTATGGGTGATGAACCAACCGGCAATTTGGATAAAAAAAACAGTGATATCGTTTTTGACATCTTTAAACAACTAACGCTTGAATTTAATCAAACCTTGCTGATAGTAACACACGATAATGAATTTGCAAAAAAAACAGAACGTACAATTGAAATGGAAGATGGTAAGATAATAAAACAATAGGCTTGCTGTTTTTATTATTCAAGAAAACAGCCTTCGTATATTTAACCAACAATTAATTAAGCTTTTTATTACAGATTATTAACTTTAAAAGCCATTGTATGCCTTAAAACTGCGCATATTTGCTTATATTTGTCTTTAATCGCTTCCATTATGGAAGATTAACCCCTAAAAAAACAAATGGCTAAATCGCAAGAAACGTATAGTAAAAAAGAAAAAGAGAGTAAGAAATTAAAAAAGAGGCAGGAGAAAGAAGAAAAAAAAGCCGAGCGTAAAGCTGGTGGTAAAAAAAGTTTTGAAGATATGATCGCTTATGTGGATGAATTTGGTAATCTTACCGATACACCACCAGATCCAAAAAAGAAAAAAGAATTAAATCTCGAAGATATTCAGTTAGGCGCTAAAATAGAAGCTGCCATCGACCCCGCAGATCTTATACGCAGAGGGAACATCAGTTTTTTTAACGAAGAAAAAGGTTACGGCTTTATACGCGATGAAAAATCGCAGGAAAGTGTTTTCTTTCACGTAAATGGATTAAGTACCCCAGTTAAAGAAAAAGACAAAGTAACTTTTGAAACCGAAATGGGCCAAAAAGGCTTAAATGCCATTAAGGTGACTGTGGTTGTATAATATAAATTACAATTATAAAATTAACAGGCTCAACAAGTCATCTTTAGCATGCCATACTAGCTTGCCAAAGATGAAAGAATCAATCCTATATATTAGTTAACGGTGATTCCGTGGATAATTTGTCAAATCAAATTGCAGACAAGAAGAAGTCCATGGTACAATATTTCTATTATTAGTTATACGCTTGAACCAAATATCTATATAACAAGCTTACCCTGTTGACAAAACACACCTAATTACAGGTTGTCGCAGAACAAAAAATAAAAAGACTAAAAAACATTAACTATGAAAACATTAACTATGAAAACATTAATTACATTTCGATTTATTAGCATTATTATATTTACAGTAATTTTAATAAGCCAAACATCATGCGTGTCATTTTATACAAAAGATAACGGAAAACATAAAGGGTGGTACAAGAATTCAAATAACCCGCATCACCCAAATTCTACAAATCCCGGAAATTCTCACGGGAAATCGAAGGGGAAATCGAAAAAGTAACCCTTGAATATTTTAAAGACTATTTTGTGTTTAATAGATCTATATAAATAATTTCTACCAAGGCAATTCTAGAAAACTGTGTAGCACCAACAACCAGCTAACAGCACCTAAGCTGCATGTTTTGCGGGTTAACGCTCAAATGCCTAAATTAGACTTAGAAAATAGTATGACAAAGGTCTTAATTACAGGTGCAACAGGAAATGTTGGGACAGAAGTGATAAAGTCATTTCAAAACATTAACCATCAACTTGACATCTACGCTGGAGTTCGAAACTCAAACGAAGACAAAATTAAATTATCTGATCACAAAGTAAAATTTAAATGTTTTGACTTTACCGATTTAAAGACATACAACACCGCATTGGAGAGTTGTGATATCCTTTATTTATTACGACCGCCACAAATTTCAGAAGTAGAAAAATACTTTAAACCTATTATTGACACGTGTAAGAACAGCGGCGTTAAACATATTGTATTCTTATCAGTTCAGGGAGTTGAGAATAGTAAAATAATTCCGCACCACAAAATTGAAAGGCTAATTGTTGATAGCAAAATACCCTACACATTCTTACGACCTGCTTATTTTATGCAAAACTTTACTACTACCTTGCATAACGACATAGTGAATAATAAACGGATCTATCTGCCTGCTGGCAACGCAAAATTTACGCTCATTGACGTTCGTGACATTGGTGCTGTTTCTGCAATTATTTTAACAAACTTAGCACAACATATAAATAAGTCATACGAATTAACTTGTAACGAAAAGTTAACGTTTTTGGAAATGGCAAGAATTTTAAGTGATAATTTAGGAACTGACATTCAATATAAATCCCCTAGTCTTATCAGTTTCTTTTTGGCAAAAAGAAAAGAGAAAGTACCAACAATGTTAATTCTTGTAATGATAATGCTTCATTATTTTCCGAGATTTCAAAAAGAACCTGAAATAACAGATTGGGTTGCTAAAATTACAAACAGACAACCAACAACGTTTGAGCAATTTATAACAGACAACAAAAGGCTATTGACAAAATGAACATAAGCAAAAACGGCCAACAAGTGAGTGCCACAAAATATATTTACAAAAAAAACGGGACTCTTTTTCATATTGAAAATTGTACAAATGATCTTAGAAGCAAATAATTTTTTACTTTTGATAATGTATAATTAAAACATCGTTAAAATCTAACGAAAATGTTTACAATAGAACAAATAAAAGCTGCTCACAGCAAGGTAAAATCAGGCGCGGACTTCCCAGCTTATATAAAAGAAATTAAGGCATTAGGAGTTACTCATTACGAAGCCTATGTAACCGATGGGCATATTGATTATCATGGTGCTAACAATTATACAGCAAAAGTGCCTGCAAAGTACGAGCCATTAATTGTTGCCGATACAGCCTACAGCGAACCATTTAAGAACGGATTAATTGCGCACCAGCAAGGCAAAACAGATTTCCTTACCTTTATTAAAATGTGTGCAACATTTGGCATTGAAAAATGGGCAATATGTATGAACAAAATGACCTGTACTTATTTTGACAAAGCCGGAAATGAAATTTTGGTGGAAGTGATCCCGCAATAATAAATTATTAGCGCACAACACGGCTTTAACTTTTTTTCAAACTCGTAAACACGAGATCATTTAGAAAGTCTATTATTTCACTTTCCTCTTTCGTATTACCGAAGTCGGTTAATGACGGCAGATTTTTCATAAAGAAGTTTTGAAAATGAGCCATTTCAATAATTGTAGAAGCTAAAGATTTAGGGTATTTATATTTAGCACTGCATTCTGTTATAATCTTTCCAATAACCGCGCATAGGTCTTTATACGGCTTAAAAAACTGCTGTTTATTATCTTCTCCTACTTGCTTTGTAAGGTATGCTTTTGAGCCTTCCGTAATAATTATTTGGTGCAACAAACTCTCATTTATATAACTGGTTTGCTCATCATCTTCAATGGCAGTTGCTAATAGCTTTATTACTCTCTTTAACTTAACAGTTGGGTCCTTAATATTATTGGTATGGAAACTGATCTGAAACTCAAGCCAACACCAATACCAGGCTGTTAGGTAAACCAATAATTTATGCTTGTTCTCAAAGTATCTGTAAATTCCTGCTTCCGTTGTCCCAATGTCTTCAGCCAGTTTCTTAAAAGTAAATGCCTCGAAACCAGTTTTATAAATTAACTGAATACTGTATTTAAGTATATTCTTTCCTAGCTCTGAGCTTTCGGGGTTACGAAGAAACAATGCTTCATTCATCTTTATCTGTAACTGCAACTTCATTTTAGGTGTTTTTTACTTCTGTTTATTACAACAACAAAGCTACGGAAAATAATTTTACAATTATTTATGATAGTATTGCTATCATTTAAAAAACCTATTCCTATCTTTGTGCTGAATATTAAAAAATTCAATTATGTTGCTCAATAAACGAATTCCTGCATCTTATATACTCGATAAGGTAAAGTATGACCTTGTTTACGTGCTTATCGTATCGTTGTCGGTTCTTTTTATTACCGAAAAGTATAAAGACCTGCTTCCCGAAATGCCTTTAACGATTCCTGCTTTTATTGGAACAGCCATTTCAATTCTTCTTTCTTTTAAACTTAGTCAATCTTACGATAGATGGTGGGAAGCCCGCAAAGTATGGGGCGCCATTGTAAACGACTCGCGCAGTTTTGTTATTCAGTTACAAACCTTAACATCAAAAGGGAATGACACTCTGATTAAGAAAATTGCATTCAGACAAATTGCCTGGTGCTACTCGTTAGGACAAACGCTTAGAGAATTAGATCCAATAGAAAACCTGGAAAAATTTATTTCCCAGGAAGACCTTAAAGAAATACAACAACATAATAATAAACCGTTAGCGTTACTTCAACTGCACAGCAAAGATATTAAAGAGCTTAAAGATGGTAATCAACTTGAACTATTTTCTCAAATACAATTAGACAATACGTTGGTGCGGCTTTGCGATGCGCAAGGAAAAGCAGAACGGATAAAATCAACTGTATTTCCTGTTACTTATCGCCTCTTTCTTCATGCACTCATTTACCTTTTTGTTATCACTCTTGCCATGTCTTTAAGAGTTGACGGACTATTTGAAACGCCACTTCTGATCGCTATTTCTATAGGATTCTTTTTGTTAGAAAAATCGGCATCCCATATGCAGGATCCGTTTGAGAACAGACCAACTGATACAGCAATGACAACAATTTCCCGAAAAATTGAAATAAATATTAAACAGTTATTAAAGGAAACCGAAATTCCTAAAGCATATCCACCAGAAAAATTTTATGAACTATAACCATTAAACTCAACTAAAAATGAAAACGCTAACAAAAGAAATGCAAACAGCCATAACCCCTTTAATGGCTTTAGAATTACTAAAGGAAGGAAACAAAAGGTTTGTAAACAATCTTAAAATAAATCGAAACCTCTTGCAGCAAGCAAATGAAACATCTGACGGACAACATCCTTTTGCCGTGATACTTAGTTGTATTGACAGCAGAACTTCTGCGGAATTGATCTTTGACCAGGGCCTTGGTGATGTTTTCAGTGTTCGTATTGCCGGAAACATTATTAATGAAGATATCTTAGGCAGTATGGAATTTGCCTGCAAGGTTGCCGGTTCAAAAATTATTGTGGTGTTAGGACATACTAAATGCGGAGCCGTAAAAGGTGCCTGCGACCACGTGGAAATGGGCAACTTAACAGCCTTGCTAACAAAGATAAGACCTGCGGTTGATGATGAAACCCAAACCAAAGAAAATCGCAATTCTAAAAATTCTGTTTTCGTAGAAAATGTTGCAACTATTAATGTTGAGCGTTCAGTAAAATCAATAATGGAACGCAGCCCGATCCTTAAAGAAATGATTGAAAGCGGACAGATCGGAATCGTTGGAGGTACTCACGATATTACAACTGGCGAAGTATCATTTTATTCCCAAACAATGAAAGTTGGTAAATAGAGAGAGGGTTGCGACAGGTGATGCTGCGCGACCCATCCTCAACTTGTAAGCCGTACAATCTTGCAAAACCACCTATGGTTGTTAAATAACAACTAAAAGTAGTGTAATTACAACTATAAGTAGTTGATTATATTTGCAAGATGGGGGCAGTACAAAATAACTTTGTAGCATCAAAAAACAAAAATAAAATGATGCTAAATTCAACTTCAATTGGTAATAAAATTGCCACAGCAAGAAAGAAAATTAATCTTTCACAAGCAGAACTTGCTCAGCAAGTATCTATCAGTTCTCAGGCAGTAGGAAAGTGGGAACGTGGAGAATCAATGCCAGACATCACAACTTTAAATCGTCTTGCAGAAATTTTGGGTGTAGACCTTAACTACTTTTCAGAAAGCTTCGCCCCTATTGATATTCGGACTGCAGATACAGAGCTAAACAACTATAAGTCTTTAACAAAAGAAAAAACTGTATCCTCAGCAGTTGAACATCCTGATAGATCCGGAGAGAAAAAACTCAACTGGGATATGTCTAAATTGAACCTGGTAGATAGTGATTTTTCAGGGCTTAAAAATCTGCACGAAAAATTCGGCTCATCTAACGTGCAGAGATGTTTGTTTATCGGTTCAAATATGTCGGGACTTATTTTAAACAGCAATAATATTGACAGCTGCGACTTCACAAATTCCGACATCAGCAACAGTCAGATCCAGAGCTCTAACTTAGGCAATAACATATTTAAAAACTGTTCGTTACAAGAAACTGAATTTACAAAAAGCAATATCAATACCTGTGATTTCTCTGATGCCGATCTTACCAAAACAACATTCAGATCCAGTAACTTCATGAAAAACACACTTACAAATGTAAAGTGGAATAACAGCTCTTTTATTGAAATGCAAATTCAGGATGTTGTTTTTGAAGGCACTTTTGACGGCTGTTATTTTGAAAACTGCGCTTTTTATGACGTTAAATTCCAAAATGCAACGCTAATAAATACGTTCTTTAAAAACAATAAGAAATTTAAACGCGTGCAGTTTATTGACTGCAAAGTAGATAAAATAACCTATGCATTTTTGAAAAGTAATCAAGCTAATTTAACGGGCATCTCATTATTATCGTAACAACGATAACCAATAAAAAAAAGAAACATTTTCGGCATTACAGGATTGGTTACCTTAAAGGTTTGAGAGGTAATAGAAAGTTTGTATCTTTAAACAACCATTTCCACGGCATGTTTAGCAAATGGTTGTGGATAAAGACTTAATTAAAATAACAATAATGAGAACAAGCATCAAATTTATGATCATACTTCTTACGCTCACATTTTTGAGTTGTAGAAATAAAGATAAAAAAGAAGAAGAACCTGTCAATCCAAATCCACCTCCAACAGTAGAAGTTGTAGAACCATATGGCTTTAATGTATTAAAAAAATTGCGTGGTATCTGGAATGGTCCGGTTAGCTCTAATACCCCGCTAGGCGGTTATCCAGAGTGGATAGTAGACTTTAGGCCCAATGCCGAGAACCAGATCTCTGCAAAAAACGAATTAGATACCCTGAACGATATTTTTATGTCTTTCTTTGTTGCCAAATATAATAACCAGTATAAAGTAGCATTTCGCAACGGTGGTTCTTTTAATGCTATGAAACGTGTATCGTATTTTTTAGCCGATAGCGTATCTGAAAATGGCGCAAATTCTTTTTACAGGTTCACTGAAATTATTAAAGGCAAGATAAGGGCCTACACAGAAGTTATTTTCAGAACCGATAGTTTATATATTAGATCATACACCAATAAAAATAATCAATTACCAAGTTCTACCTCACACATGACCTGGAGTGCTAAATTACAAGATACAACTTCGGCACAGGCTGCAATTTCTGCTCTTGCGTTTCCTAAAAAAACACTTACAAAAGATTTCACTTCCAGCTTTACAAGTTTAACCGAAGCAATTTATTTTTCAACTTCAGGCCCTCCGGTTGGTGATCCTTATGCAGAGAACACACAACCTTATTTGGGAAAAACTACTGCAACTTATAATTACGCGGCAACGTACACACCCGTATCAACAAAAAAGGTTTTTTTAATTGTTACAACACAGCCTTTATTTTCAGGCCCTGTGTTTAACACTGCAAATTTAAAATACCGCTCGCGTTACGTTATTCTATCTGCAAGTAGTGCCAGCTTTGTATTCAACTATATGCATCCAGGCACGTATTATTATTACGCCATGTATGATAACGACGGAAACAACATTATTAATAGCGGCGATTGGATAAGTACAACCAATACAACATTTACATTAGGAGCTTTGGCAACAACAACTGTAAATACACAAATTAATTTTACAATACCTTAGGTATATTACCAATTGGTTATTGTAAGATCTTAAGGCTATTAAATGAGAGCAATCTTTCTTCTGCTTGTTTTATCTTTGTTTGTCATGCGCAGTCCTGCGCAAACATGGCGGGTTAATTCGCTTATCAAAAAATTAAACAATAACCAGTTTACGATCGTTCATGAGGAGAAGCCAGGCTTTACGATGAATGGAAGGCCAGCTTATAAACTTATAAAAATTGGCAAACCTGCTACAGAAAAATTAATAGCTGCTTTGAGCGATACCACAAAAACGATTATGGCACATTTAGTATTATGTCATATTTATTTTAAGGTGGCCACCTTTGCGGGCCCTAAAGTAATTACAGTAAACGATAAACATGTTTCTAATTATTTTTTGGGACAAGAAAAAGGTGAAGGCCTCATAATAAGCGAAACCAAAACAAATGATGCTTATAAATTATATATTACAGCCGAAAACCTTACCACAACAATTAATTTTTGGAAAAATAAAACCATTAAAAAGTAGCATAAAAAACGTAAATTTATTTATCGAAATTAAAATTCAATAAAATGGAAAAAAAATATAACTACGTTACAAAACTGGATGTTAAGTTTGATCATTTACAAAAAATGGATGTTACACAAATGGTAAAAGACAATCCTCATAAATGGTTTAACGAAACCCTGACAAAAGTTAACGACAGTGTTGTGAGGATCGGTATTGTTGAAGGCGAATACCATTGGCACAAACATGATAACGACGATGAATTTTTCTTTGTACTGGAAGGCCAATTATTGATCGACCTCGAAGACCAAACCATTGAACTAAACCCTAACCAGGGTGTTACTATTACAAAAGGTGTTTTACATAGGCCGCGCGCGCCAAAAAAAACAGTGATGTTAATGGTAGAAACAAGCACTATACAACCAACAGGTGATTAATAAAATAAAAAATGGAAGCACTAAAAGAACTTGAATTTATTGATAAGATAGAAGATAATTTTCCGATCGAGAATTATTTACATTGTATAAAAATAATTGATGAAGCAATTACCATTTCCCCGAACTCCGTATTTGCTGTGATAGAGGAGATATGCAAAAATGCCGCTACTGATGTTGTGCACGAAGAAACGCTTATTAATCTTTTAAAACACATCGATAAAAAATTTGAACACCCTTTACGGAAGTTAATTCTTGAAACAGCTCAAAATGTTATTTTAGAAGAAGAAATGTCTATGAATGAAACCATTGCCAATATGGAAAAGGTAAGGGAACATACGGGGCAATACTCTGCTTTAAGTGTTATTTATTTTTCTATTGAAGACGTGGATGGAAAGCTTGAAAAAATATGGGACAGTATTACAACAGAATGGAACAACGGTGAATCTTTATTTGAAGAGGACGAGGATGACGAAGAGGATAACGATTAAATTACCACTTACCGCCTGAGCCACCACCACCTGAGCCGCCGCCGCCAAAACCACCGAAACCTCCTCCGCCGCCAAAACTACTTCCGCCAGTAGAGAACGAGCGTCCGCTACCTGAATAAGTGTATCCACCACCACCGCCTCCATTATTTTTTGAGAAAAAGAAAATGTAAATAAATGCAATACCTGTAAGGATAAGAAGGATCGTTTTAAAGATCGAGTCAGGATTACTTCTTCTGGTATAATCTTTTTCGTTGATCTCACCTTTTGCCAAAGCCATTAATTTGTCTGTAGCTTTATCTAAGGCCGTATAGTTGTCGCCGTTCTTTAAATACGGATACATTTCATCCTCGCGAATGCGTTTAGTAGCCAGATCAGGAATGGCACCCTCAAGTCCATAACCAATAGCAATGAACAAGTCACGACCGTTTGCGCCACCTGTAGGTTTTATTAAAATAACAATACCGTTATTAGTTCCCTTTTTACCAACACCCCACTCGTTTATTACTTTAGTCGCATAGTCTGCTGCTTCAAGCCCATTAAGATCGTCAACAATTACAACACATATCTGATTAGACGTTTCCTGACTAAATTTCACCAACTTGTTCTCTAAAGTTGCCGCGTCTGTTGAACTTAAAAAGTCTTGAAACTCGTTTGAAAGATTATTATAAAGCTTTGGTGGATTAGGTCGTTCAGCAATTTGCGCGCTAGCAATAACAACCAGGAATAAAAATATAAAACTTAAAATTTTACGCATCGTTAATAAGAAATAGTATTGGTTAACTCGTCCTTATCCTCATTACTTCTTGGAAAAAATTTACCAAGTTGTTCGCCACAGGTTATAATACATTCAGCCAGGGCTTCGGCTTTTTTATTCTCTTTAAATTTTTTTATAAGTTCGTCTACTACTTTTTGCCAGAACTCATTTCCTAATTTTTGATGAATGCCTTCATCCCCAATAACGGCGATCTTACGGCTAAAAGTGGCAATGTAAATTAAAACGCCGTTACGTTCTTTGGTCTCATGCATTTTTAAGTTTGTAAAAACCTTTTGTGCGCGTTTTAATTCGTTACCAATACAAAGATTCTCTATATGCAAACGTATCTCGCCCGAAGTTTTTAATTCAGCCTGCACAATTGCATCTATCAACAATTGTTGTTCGCGTTGATCAAAGAAATTACGGGCTGTGGGCATTGCAGATTTAAGGTTTAAGATTTAGATCTAAAATTCAACTTTTGGTGCTTTTTCAGCGCCAACTTCGGCTTCAAAATACGGCATTTGTGTCATGCTGCCAGCAATTAAACTTCCCGGGAAGAACTGGATCGATTTATTGAAATCGCGTGCCATATCGTTATACTTCATACGCTCGGTAGAAATACGATTCTCACAACCCTCTAAAGTAACACGAAGATCTGCAAACGCTGCATTCGATTTTAAATTAGGGTAGTTTTCGGTTACCATTAATAAACGCGATAATGCCCCGCTTAATTCGCCTTGGGCGGCTTTATATTTTTGAATATTATTTTCGTCCAGTTTATCAGGATCGATGGTCATTTGAGTAGCTTTTGCACGTGCAGAAACTACCGCTTCCAAAGTACTTTTTTCAAAATTAGCTTCGCCTTTTACGGTTGCTACAATGTTCGGCACAAGGTCTGAACGACGCTGATACTGACTCTCTACCTGTTGCCACTGTGCTTTGGCATCTTCGCGCAAACCAACAAAACCGTTACGTTTATTACACGACCATACGCCGCCAAATATTACAATTACTCCAAAAACTAAAGCAATAATTAATCCTTTACTCATGATATTAAAATTTTAAGTAAAGATAATAGTAAAAGCGTTCAAAGGTCATGTTCTTTAACATAAATTCTATTTCTTTTTAAACAGGCTTTTACCCTATGCTTTCTTTATGTAAATTAGGGTTAAAATACCTTTAATTTGAGCCTATGAATAGTAAACGCAATTTTTTAAAGTCATTGTTGCTTACAGCAGCTCTACCAATAACTTTAAAAGCAAAGAACCTTGCAGATGAGTTACCTGCGGTTTGGACCACTGAAGAAGAGCCAGACTATTGGAAAAAGATCCGTAACGATTATAAATTAAAACCCGATTACATTAACCTGGAGAATGGTTATTATAGTATAATGGCACAGCCTGTAATGGAAGGTTACTTTAAGGATCTTCAATGGGTAAATATGGAGGGTTCTTATTACATGCGCACGGTTCAAACCGAAAACAAACAAAAAAGCAAAGAACAACTGGCAGAGCTTTTAGGCTGCGCAAGTGAAGAATTAATTATTACACGCAACACAACCGAATCGTTAGATACTATTATTTCGGGTATAGACTGGAAGCCCGGAGATGACGCCGTTATGGCCGAACAGGATTATGGTAGCATGCTGGATATGTTTAAACAACAAGCAAAACGTTATGGTATGGTTAACAAAATAATTTCTATTCCATTACATCCAAAAAGTGATGAAGAAATTGTTGGTCTCTATGAAAAAGCAATAACCCCAAAAACAAAATTGTTAATGGTTTGCCATATGATAAATATTACCGGTCACATATTACCCATAAAAAAGATCTGCAATATGGCACATAGCAAAGGCGTTGAAGTATTGGTAGATGGCGCACACACCGTGGCACATATTGATTTTAAGATTAGTGATCTTAATTGTGATTATTTTGGAAGCAGTCTACACAAATGGTTGGGTGTACCATTAGGCGTTGGAATTTTATATGTAAAGAAAGAAAAGATAAAACAGATCTGGCCACTTTTTGGTGAATTGGCTTTTAAGGAAGAGGATATCCGTAAACTAAATCATACAGGTACCATTTCTGTTGCATCAGATATAGCCATAAAACATGCGGTTAATTATCACAACTCAATTGGCATGAAAAGAAAAGAAGAGCGTTTACGTTTTTTACAAAATTACTGGACAGACAAAATAAAAGATGTAAAAAAAATAAAATTAAACACACCAAAAGATCCGCAACGCAGTTGTGCTATTGCCAATGTTGGTGTAGAAGGCATTAAACCATCTGACCTTGCAAAAACGTTATTGCAAAAATATAAAATATGGACAGTTGCTATTGACAGCAGCAATGTGCAAGGCGTGCGCATTACACCACAATTATTTACAACAACCGAAGAACTAGATAAATTTGTAATAGCCTTAAAAGAAATTGCATCAGCCTAATGAAAGCTCCTGATAAAAAAGAAGTAATTAAAGAGTTAAAAAAAATTCCGGGTGTTGGTATTTCCATTGCAGAAGACCTCTGGAATATTGGGATCACAACAATTAACGACCTTAAAAATAAAGACCCTGAAGTATTGTATGCACAATCAAATAAATATGCCGGTGTTGTGCAGGACCGTTGTTTATTATATGTTTTTAAATGCGCTGTTTATTTTGCCGAAACTCCCGAAGCCAAACAAGATCCTGAAAAATTAAAATGGTGGAACTGGCAGGACACAAATTCAACAAAAAAAAGAAATAAAAAATAAGCTCCTTTTTGACATTGTCGTTAAAAAAGCCTGCTATATCTATAACATAAGCCTCCTGACTTATTAACCGTTCATAGGTTCATAACTAATCCATCTTAAAAACGAACCTTTTAAAATTACTAACGTACAAAAAGGTAACTAAACACAAACATACCCGATACCCTTCTCTAAACAAAGAATAGAAAGGGCTGGTAAGAAAAGGAAATATCCGATCATCCGTTTTATTTACAAATTTAAATCTTATTAAAAATGAAAACATTTACACATGTAAAACAAATTCACTATGAAAACAAATCTCTATCTCCCAACATTGTTGGCAGTTATCATTCAGGTAATGGTACACGGCCAAACACCCGACAACCAAATTACTCAGGTTAGAAAAACGCTGATAAGCACAGAAAGTTCAATTGTGAATATTACATACACAATGAAATCAACTGCCGTAGAATTATCCAACCTTTTAAAACAAGCTAAAGAACTAAGCAGCACCATGCAGTCTTTTAAAAATGCTGCAACCACCAAAAAAGGTGATGAAAAAAGAGAGCTTACTATTGAAGCCCTTTTCTTCGAAAAACAATTTGTACTCAAACAAATTGAGATCTCAGAGTTACTAGCAAAAGACACCTACCAAAAACTCTATCAAAACCGGAACTACATTGGCCTATTACTAAAGACCATAAAAGATGACGAATACACGAGCAACTTAGCAACCAATTTAAATGCAGAAGCTGAAAAATACATTAGGATGGCAAAAGAAATGCGTGAAGAAGCTTATGCACAGGCAAATTTTGTTGCTAAATTGGGTAACATGACCAACGCTGAGGACGAAGAAGTAATTGCGCTTAACAAACAACAACAAGTGTTTGATATTATTGAAAGGGTCAATCCAAAAGTAACGGTAAGATAATTTAACGTGATAGAACACAGATGATACGGATTTAACGGTTTGACACAGATAAAAATCAGTGGAAATCTGCAAGATCAGTGTCATCTGCGCTCGATCACTTATTTCTAAATATTAAAATTTTCTTTTTTTTGCGTAGTTTTCTCTTAAACGTCTTATTTTTTCCTGGCTTCGTTTTCCACCTAACTGTTCTTTTTTATTCTTCGCTTTCTTTTCATGAAAAGCTCCTCCACCCTCTATGGTGACTTTTTTCTGTTTCGCTAAATTTTTATCGCGCGTAACGGGCATTTCATCTTTTGTCAATTCTTCATCTATCTCTACAGCTTTTGACATTTTAAGAATAGGGATCTTTTTATTCATTAACGATTCAATGGCCAACTGCATTGGTTTTTCTGCATCAGTAATAAAACTCATGGCAACACCAGCTTTATCGGCCCTACCCGTTCTTCCTATCCTGTGAATGTAAGCACTGGTCTCTTTAGGAATATCAAAATTAATAACATGTGTTACATCCGGTATATCCAAACCACGTGCAATAATATCGGTGGCTATTAATAATCTGTGTACACCTTCATCAAAATATTTTACCGAAGCAAAACGTTGTGGCTGTGATTTATTAGAGTGTATGATCCCGATCTCGGTTGGAAAATCAGGTTCTAAAATTTCGTAAATATCGTCAGCAATTTTTTTATTCTTCACAAACAACAAAACTTTATTAAAACCTTTTTCGTTTTGAAGCAACCATTTTAATAAATTGATCTTCGTATAAAAGTTGGGAACATAATAAGCGTGTTGAATTATTTTTTCAAGTGGTGTTCCGCGAGATATTAATTCAATGTATTGTGGTTTATTAAAATATTTTGAGATCATTAACTCCACATCCTCATTTAAGGTTGCAGAAAATAAAAGGTTCTGACGTTTAGGTGGTAATATATCCAGGATCTGAGTTAATTGCGCTCTAAAACCCAGGTTCAGCATCTCATCAACTTCATCTATCACCAGTTTTTTTACTGAACCTAATTGTAACGTTCTACTTAAAGTAAGGTCTATCAATCTACCCGGTGTTGCCACTAAAATATCCAAACCATCATACACCTTTTGTTTTTGCGTGTTGATATTTGAGGCGCCATAAACACCATAAACGCGCACGCTCATGAATTTAGCCAGTTTTTCTATTTCGCTAACTACCTGCGCCACAAGTTCGCGTGTTGGCACAACGATCAATACACGAGGTTGGCGTTGTTCGGAATAAGTTAATTGTCTTAATATAGGTAACAGATAGGCAAAGGTTTTACCGGTACCTGTTTGTGCGATACCAACAGCATCGGCACCTGAAGAAATAATAGGAAAAGCTTTTTCCTGGATGGGAGTTGGCTCTTTAAAACCTATTTCATCCAGTGCGCGTAATAATTGTTTAGAAAGATTAAGGTCGGCAAAAGTACTCATTGTTGTTTTTTAATTTACACAAAGATACTTTAATAATTTTAATGCTTACTTTTCAAGCATTCCGCCTTCTATCCAGCAACGGAACTGCCTTAGCTCCTCACCTGTAAGCTTCTCTCTTGGCGGCATATTCTTCTCCATTAAAACGTGTTCTTTTATCTCCCCTTCATCACCCACATGTTTAAAATTACTGTAGATCTTAAAATTCAGTTTTCTTCTGCTTTCATCATGGCAACCACCGGTATTACAACTTTTGGCCAATAAAGGCTGCAACGTGGCAAAGGTTACTTTTTCATCGCAGGCTTTTGTCTCTTCTGCGGTTGGCACTACTTTTTTGGTCTTACAGGCAAGAACAACTGTTAAGGCCAAAAAAGAAAATATAATAAGGGGTTTTGAATATTTCATAAATACATTTTTAAAGGACGAAGTAACAAATTTATTCCTTAATTATATAATCGCATTTATTAACATGGTTCTGAAACAAAAAATGGATTTATTTTTTAATTTTACTTATCCAAATGGACAGAAAAGATTTTTTGAAACTAATGGCTTTACTTCCGCTTTCAGGTGCCGCAATGAAATTGAATGAATTAAATAAGCTAACCGAAAATTTAGCTGCTACAGATAAAATGCCCGTGCTTTTTATTGGACATGGCAATCCTATGAATGCTCTTAACGACAATGAATTTGTTACCGGTTGGAAAACAATGGCAAAAAATTTACCAAAACCAAAAGCCATTTTATGTATCTCTGCTCATTGGGAAACCAATGGTACTTTTGTTACTGCTATGAAAAGCCCAAGAACCATTCATGACTTTGGCGGCTTTCCGAACGAATTATTTGAAACAAAATATCCTGCACCTGGTAGCCCGGAGTTTGCATTGGAAACAAAGAACACTATAAAAAAAACTACTGTTGGCCTGGATGAAAAATGGGGACTTGATCACGGCACCTGGAGCATTTTAAAACCTATGTTCCCAAATGCAGACATTCCTGTTTTTCAATTAAGTTTAGATTATAACCAGCCACCACAATATCATTATGAGCTTGCAAAAGAATTGGCTTCGCTTCGCAAAAAAGGAGTATTAATTATTGGCAGCGGAAACATGGTACACAATTTAGGAATGGTAAAAGCAAATTCTATGGCCGAAATTGATAAAGAATACGGTTTTGATTGGGCATTAGAAATGAACAACATTTTTAAAACAAAAATTCTTGCGCAAGATCATAGAGCATTAATAAATTATGAGTCGTTAAGTAAATCGGCGAAGTTGGCTATACCAACACGCGAACATTATTTGCCATTACTTTATACTTTAGCATTACAAGAAAAAAACGAAACGCCACAATTCTTTAATGATAAAGCCATTGCGGGATCGTTAACAATGACCTCCGTTTTATTGTCCTCCTCTTGAGGAGGTGTCCGAAGGACGGAGGAGGATATTTACTTTCCTTTTTTCTTTTTAGGGGATACTTCTTCAACTTTTCCCTCTGTATCTCCAAGATGTCTACCCCATTTGGCAATGCTTTCTACAATAGGCAATAATGTTTTACCAAATGGTGTTAACGAATATTCAACACGCAAAGGCACTTCTGCAAAAACTTCACGTTTAATAATTCCATCTTCTTCTAAACTTTTTAATTGAAGGCTCAGCATTTTTTCGGTGATATCCGGAATTTGTTTTCTTAACTCCCCAAAACGCATGGTCTTATTGCGGAGATACCAAATAACAATCGTTTTCCATTTACCACCAATAAAATTCATGGTTACATCCATAGCGCAATGAAATGTATCACCACGCAGTTTAATAACATATTCTTTACCTTTAATGATCATTTACTAATTTTTTGTTAAATTATAATACTGTCAAATTTGACAGTTATTGCAAAGGTAAATAAGTATAGTTATGTTTGCAACTATAATTTTGATAGTAACAATCTAAAAAAAATAACATGAAAAAAATAGCAATTTTAGGAACAGGAACAGTTGGGCAAACATTTGCCGCACGTTTAATTGGCCTTGGCCATGAAGTAATGATCGGAACAAGAAATGTTCAGGAAAAACTGTCCGCTCCCGGAAAAGATGGTGGCAAAAATGCTTTTGCAACCTGGCATGAAGCCAACCCAAAAGCAAAACTTGGCACCTTTGCTGAAGCCGCTGCATTTGGAGAATTAATTTTAAATACAACCCAGGGCATGAATTCTATCAACGCCTTAAATTTAGCAACAGCAAAAAATTTAGACGGTAAAATTTTAGTTGATATTGCCAACCCTTTGGATTTTAGTAAAGGTATGCCACCGTGTTTAGCACCTGAGTTAAGTAACACAAATTCGTTAGCTGAAGAAATTCAAAAAACATTTCCAAATGCTAAAGTTGTAAAAACATTAAACACTATGTGGTGCGGCATTATGGTTGATCCTACTTTAATAAAAGGCGACCATGTAAATTATATTTGTGGAAATGATGAAGCTGCAAAAACAACAGTTAAAACATTATTAAAAGAGTTTGGCTGGAAAGATGAGAACTTGCTTGATCTTGGCGACCTAAGCGCTGCAAGAGGAACGGAAGCGGTGTTACCGGTTTGGTTAAGAATTTACGGTGCTAAAAAAATGGGTGCGTTTAATTTTAATATTGTGAGTTAATTTTAAATTTTCAAGGAAAATTATTTCGTCCCTACGGGACTTATTTATCAATTGCTACTATTTTTTACCATATCTTGTCCCTAAAGGGACATTTAAAAATAGAACAAGTAGTTGAAATAATTTTATGACTCCGTAGGAGTCAAATATTGGTAGAAAATAAATTTAATAAAATTATCAAGTCCCGTAGGGACGAAATATAAAAAAATGATTGCCTCCTAGGGCACACCTATTTTGGTATTTAGAAACGGTGGGGAAAAATGAATATTTATATGTGGATATTAGAAATTTAAATAGGTTCTAATCCATCCCGCTGCCAGCTTGTAAGATAAATGAAGTGTGTGATTTTCAATCACCTAATTAATACCTGTTTAACGTTAAACATACGAAGTTTTATGTTTTGGAGATAAAAAACAAAAAATATTTTATATTTGATTTCACGCCCTTGCACTCAAAAAGTCAAATCTATGAAGCAATTCAATATTTTAATTGTTGACGATGATCCAGACGACCACCTGTTTGTTAAATCAGCTATTAGCGAATTTCGTTCGCAAATAAATCTAATATCTGTTTACGATGGAATGCAAGGGTTAAAGTACCTAGGCCTGACTGAATCTGATTCCGTTCATAAAAAATTTCCTGATTTAATATTGTGTGATATTAATATGCCTTTTATTGATGGCATAAATTTCCTGGAAACAGTAAAAAAAGACGAAAGCTATAAAAATATACCTATTTGTATCTTAACTACAAGTTGTGATGAATGCACTAAACAAAGGCTTATCAGTTTAGGGGCTATGGACTGTATCATTAAACCTTCGTATATGAGTAATTATAAAACTATCCTAGCGAAAATATTTAATAACATTTCTAGCTTTGATGATTTGTAAAGGCTTTTTAGTTAGAAAGTAGATGCTTTCCATTAGTAGAAATTATTGAAAGTACAACTTCAAATTGTAAATGAAATTACAGAAGAAGCTGGAAAAAAAATTTTATAAATAGTGGGAACTACTAAGTTCGAAAATTGACCCCTACTTGTAAGGCAGAATTCCTCTCATTACTAATGTTCTCTCTCCTCTTTTTCCGAATGATCATCTGCGATACACGGTAGGTATGTTTAATGATCTGGTGGCGCGACCCTGATAACTATCGGATATAAAACTTATTTGTGGTTAATTTTTAAACCGCACCAACAACTTTTTAATGGTAAGCCCCTGAACTAAAATAGAAAATAATACGATACAGTATGTACTTACAATAAACAAATTACTATTTTCAACCTTACCCACTAACGATAAAACAAGTGCAATGGATATGCCACCCCGTAGGCCGCCCCAGGTAAGTACGGTAAGATTTAAACTTTTATTAGCCTCTTTTCTTTTGAATAAAAAGAAGGCCGGTAACAACGAAATATAACGTGCTGCCAACGCTACCAAAATAAGAATTGCCCCAATTAAAATGTAAGTAATGTCATACTGCACTAAAAATATTTCAAGTCCCATTAACACAAATAAAATGGTATTACATATTTCATCGATCAGCTCCCAAAATTTATCTACATATTCGGCAGTGATGTCTGACATGGCATGTGCCTTACCTTTATTTCCTATAATTAATCCTGCCACAACCATTGCTAAAGGTCCGGAAGCATGAAATTGTGAGGCAATTGAGTAGCCTCCTGTTACAACTGCAAGGGTGATCATTATTTCTGTTTGATAATGATCTATAGATTTCATTAAGAAATAACCCAGATATCCAACTATCATACCAATTGCAATACCACCAAAAACTTCAGCGGCAAATATTTTAAAAATACTTTCGAAAGTTAGTGCCTGTGACCCACCTAAGAGAACTGAAAATATAATTGTAAAAACAACCACACCTACTCCATCATTAAATAGTGATTCGCCAATAATTTCTGTTTTTAGCTTTTGAGGGATCTTATATTTTGACAAGATGCCGATAACAGCTATTGGATCTGTTGGCGAGATCAAAGCGCCAAAAAGAAAACACGGAATAAGTCCGGAATGGATACCAAACCAGCCAATAACTGTGTAAGTGGCAAAGCCAATAATTAAGGTAGAAATTATAACGCCTAATGTAGCATAAGAAAAAATTGTTCCTCTCACACCTTTTAACTCACTTATATTAACATGCAACGCGCCTGCAAATAATAAAAAACATAAAATAAAATCCAATACAAATGAACTAAAATCGAAACCTGTTAAAAAATCACGTAAAGGCGAAACATAAGATGGATTGAGTATTTCAATTACTTTTAAACTAATGCCTAAAATAACACTAATAAGCATTACACCAATGGTGGTGGGAAGTTTTAACCATCTATGATTTATGTAACCAAAAACAGCAGAAATTGAAATTATTATGGCAAAAAAATTAAGCATAAAAGAGAAGTAAATATAAGCTTAAAACAAACTCAGGCATACTTTTTTTGGCGTAAGCTACTTTTAATTTTTAACAATAACCTGTATTTTGTTTGTATTTAGTTTGGCAGCCAACCAATCGGTGATTTGCTTCGTGTTTAACTTCTGCTTGCTGTTTATTGGCTGAATATATACAAGTATCAACGTATCTGTTTTTGAATCTGAATAAACCGCGGTTCTTGTTACGGCAAAACCTTTTGCTTCACCATAAATAGCTTTAAATTCTTTGTACACCGACCGGGATGCCTGGTTTTTTTTCTGAAGCATTAACTCAGCCTCCAATTGTTTTATCTTCTTATCTTTTGCGGTTAAAGAATTACTCTCCTGAAGCATTTTCTGTTGCAGATCTTCTTTAAAAGTGCTTAGTTCGCGTGAACTGATAGCTTCGGATTGCGCCTCCTGAATGTTTATTTCAACATCGTTTAAATTATACTTTGCTTTATTACTAACGATAAGCTTTTTTAAAGAATCGTTTATTTCGTTACCATACACTACTAGAGTGATCTTTTTATTACGGGCTTCAATTATCTTATCAATTACATAAAGTTTGTGTGATTTGATCTCACCATTAATGAAACGGGTTGTTTTTTGTCTGAAAAATTCAGCATTCACAAATATGTATGCAAGATATACGCTTGGAATAATTGTTAGAATAGCTATTAACCAAATAGTTTGACGTATTTTTTTCGACGCGACTTCATCAACTGCTTTTACAGGTTTAAATTTTAAGAATCTTACAATTAAAAATGTTGACAGGCTTATAAATACAGAATTAATAATGAACAAATAAAAAGCCCCGGCAAAATAAGCGAAGTTACCACTTGCCAAACCATAACCTGCTGTGCATAACGGCGGCATTAAAGCTGTTGCAATAGCCACGCCGGGGATAGCGTTACTGACATTCTTCCGCGTACTGGCAATAACACCCGCAAGACCTCCAAAAAGTGCAATAAGAACATCCCAAATTGTAGGCATAGTGCGCGCCAGTAATTCTGATTGCGCCTCCTGAAGCGGACTTATTAAAAAATAGATCCATGAAGTAGTGAGGCCAATAACAATTGCTACTAACAAATTTTTTAATGCCAGCTTAATTAACGAAAAATCAAAAATACCTAAACCAAGCCCAACGCCCATAATTGGTCCCATTAGCGGTGAGATAAGCATAGCGCCAATGATAACAGCTGTTGAATTTACATTTAATCCAATAGAAGCGATAAAAATAGCAAAGATGAGCGCCCATAAATTAGTGCCTTTAAATTCGATACTCTTTTTTAGGTTTAAGATTATTTCTTCTTCACGTGCTTTATCTTCATCAAGATTAAACCTGTATTTTAAAAAATTAAGAATAGATATCTTCATACTTTAATAGCATGAATTAAATGGTACATCATATCACTATTTTTGCGAGTAATAACTATTAAACTGGTTAACAACTGAAATAATGTTTTGTTCGTTAAAATTATATTTATCTAATTCATCCCAAATCGCAGGCTGATCTTTCATAAAAGGTTTTAAAATTTTCTTATAAAATTTTGGGGATATTTTCTTAAGTTTTTTAAGATCGGCATCAGCAGTTTCGGCTTGCGTATCTTTAATAAAATAAACCGTTTCCATTTCACTTTCGTTTGTTGCCTTTTCGCTGACTCTTAACTCATAAAATCTTAATCGGCCAGTAGCCAAACGTTCAATAAATAATTTTTTAGCATTTAGATCTGCCGCCACAAAATGCCTGTCATCAAAACCATAACCTTTTGCATTTTTGGCCGTGAAAAGTTTCGGTTTTTTTGCATTTTTTGCCTGGAAAAAGAATTGCTCATAAAAATCTGTTGTATTTGGCGGGTTTATCTGAATTTTACCAAGAACGGTGTCGCCACGTAAATTAACGTAATATCCCTTTGATAGTATAGGAGCCATTGTAGCTACTTTTCCCCTTTGAGCCATCATTGATGAACAAATAAAGATAGTAATGATAATTATTAATTTTTTCATAATAAATATTTTAAGCTTGCCAAATTTGCAATGTTTATTAATAAAACTCTTTTTAAAATAAAGAGTTAACGTTTTAATAAAGTTAAGTCACATTTGTTTTAGAATGAATGATAAATATCAATAATCGGATTTAATTTTCGTAAACTAAATGATCATTTTTTTGAAAAAAATGCCTTGGTTTAATTATGTTGTTAAATGTTAATATTGACAAATATCAACTTAAATAAAAAACAGTCGCCTTAATTTTGTGTACTTGAATAACTATAAATACTTATAAAACTAAAAAAAATAATGTTTACGAAACTATCGATACGAATATTTTGGATCATTATAGTTACATTTTCCTTTCTATTAATTTTAAGTTTTAAAAGCGAGCACGATTCTTTGCATAAAAGAACATTTAACATCAGTTTGTCTGAAACAAAGAACGATATTGTGGCAAAAAAAGTAATAGCCGACAAGATCTACTTTAAAAACGGAAAATTATTTAGCGACTTTTTGTATACTAAATTTGGATACAAATATATTAGTTATCGAATAAACAAAGATTCTATTTTTACAGATTTTACTGAAACAGAGGTGCGCTTGCTGGAGGTGGAAGCCGTTGTAACAAACGAAAAAGATGAAACCATTTTCATAACTTTTGTAACTTCCGAATGGGATATTGAGGGCAAAATAAAAATAACCAAACATGATAAATTAAAAAGGCACTATGATTTTGTTGGCCGAGAAAAAGGCGGAAAACCAAAAAAAGTCAAAAAGAAAAAGAAAAAAATTCTTAATTAGTTTGCTAATTACCCCCAGTAATTTTTTAATTCATCAACATCGGGCCCTATTAGCCTTGCAAAAAACCTAAGCATTAAAATATTTTTTTGTTTTTGCAACGATCTGTTTAGTTGTAATTTGCTCACTCGTTTCAACTTTCGTAAGCTTTTCAATTAAGTTGTTATCGTTTTCAATTTCCGTTTTTAGCTTTATTTTGGTTTCAGCAGGACCAAATATATATATTTCGTCGGCATTTGAAATGTGTGTAGTAATTTGTTTTAGAAAATCATTCATTTGATGTTTTCTTCTTTCTTCAAATTTTTTTTCATTGTTAGAATGATGAACTCCGTTAAAAGTTCCTTTGTCGCCCTCTTTTTCATGATATATCCTGTTTTCAAGATTTGATTCGATTATATCCGTTTTTTCTTCGCCGTTTTGTAAAGTTACAATAACTGCTTTTTTGCTATCAACCCAAATTCCAATTTGCTTTTTCATGATGTTATAGTTTAAATTTATTTTTTACCAAATAATTCTATTCTGCTAATTACTCTTGGTTTTTTGTTAAGCCTGAAGTTATATTTATCTTCTCCAAACTTCAATAAAGAATTTGAAAATTTTTGTTAACCATTTTTTTAGTCAGACAATAAATGTCTGTCCATCCTCTTCATATGTTAATTTATAAAAACCATCTTTCCTGTCATTCCAGGTTTGTGCATTTCCCATTTCCCGATTTCGCTGAAGCAAGTGCAGATCCAGATCCTGGTAAATTAGCGTTTCTGTATTTGGAACTGCTTCCGAAGCAATTGCTTCGCGGCTAAATTCAACATCTGATGGTGTTAAGATCGCAGCTTGCGAAAAATGAATGTCGAGGTTGTCAACCTCCGGCAAATTCCCTACACAACCTGTTAATACAACATATACCTGGTTTTCAACTGCCCGGGCCTGCGCACAATACCTAACTCTTAAATAAGCTCTTCTATCATCAGTATTAAAAGGAACGAACAAAATTTTGGCGCCTTTGCTTACTGCAATTCTTGCCAGTTCAGGAAATTCAATATCATAGCAGATCAATATTGCAACCTTGCCTTTATCAGTATCAAAGATCTGAATTTTATCGCCGCCTTTTACACCCCACCATTTTTTTTCGTAAGGGGTTATGTGAATTTTATATTGCCTGTCGTAAGTACCGTCTCTTCTAAATAAATAAGAAACATTGTAAATCGAATCATTTTCAACGCAAAAATGCGAACCACCAATTATATTGATATTGTATTTTATCGCCAGCGATAAGAACATATCTATATATTGATCTGTATAATTGCTTAATTCCCTTACAGCTTGTGCCGGCCTTTTATTTTTTAAAAAAGAGAGAAGCTGCATCGTTAACATTTCTGGAAAAACAACAAAATCACTTTTATAGTCTGATGACGCATCTACAAAATACTCACATTGTTTTGCGAAATCCTCAAATGAGGCAATAGAACGCATTTGGTACTGTATAGCGCTAACCCTCACATACGGTGAGTAGTTTATTATATTTTGTTGTGTTTTGTTTTTATATTGAAAATTCGTCCATTCCAATAAAGTAGCATATCCGGCAGATTCTTTATCATTAGGCAAATAATCAGGTAATATTCGTTTCAATGCGAAGCCGTTGGCCAACTGCGCGGTAAGAACAGGGTCATAAATTTTTTTTCCAATAACATTTTCTACATACCCGTTAATATCCAACTTTTTTTGATGTTTAAAGTAGTTAGGTAAACGGCCACCAATTAAAATACGTTTTAAATTATAATGCTTTGCCAGATCTTTTCTTGCATCGTATAACCTTCTCGAGAGCTTCATACCCCTGAATTCAGGGTCAACCATTATTTCCATTCCATAGAGTGTATCCCCTTCTAACGTATGATTACTGATGTTGCCATTATCGGTCAATTCGTTCCACGACGAAGTTTCGTTGTATTTGCTAAAATCAATAATTAATGATCCGCATGAAGCAATTATCTTCTTTTCATAAGAAATGCATAACTGCCCTTTAGGAAATATTGTAATTATGTTGGCAAACTGTGCTTTATTCCATGGTTTCATGCCCGGAAAACACTTTAGTTGTAATTCTACAATTGCATCATAATCTTTTGAATTGATGGGCCTTAATTTTATCTTTTTCGATATGTTATTTATTTCATTTATCATTGTTGTATTTATTAAATTTTTTAGTGCAATACGAATCATATGGCAATTCGCAAAATTCCCATAGTTGCTACATATATAAGTAACGTTTAAAAAAGACCTTTGTTTGCTCAAATAGGATTAAAGAAAAAATCTGCCAGCAGAACTAAATGCTGACAGATTTAATCACCCAAAAGAAATTTACATTCTTTGTTATAAAGATACCTTTACTATTATTGAAGAAAAATGATAATTATCAATTACTGCTTATTTTAAACAGATTTTTAAAATAAATTTTAAATAAGAAGATCTAATTCGTTTCACTTCTTTTAGAGATCCGTTCTCTTTTTTTATTTTTTTTGTTCACGATCCATGTGAGTACAGCCATCGTAATTATACCTACTACACAGATCGTAAACAATGTTACTGCAAATATTAAAAGTAAACCTTTCATTACTCAAAACTTGTTACTTCTGTTTCATTCAACTTTTGTTCAAATAACCATTCAAACTCCTCTTCAAAAAAGAATTTTTTTTCTCCGAAAGCAGGTTTAAGATCATCAAACCATATCGCGTTATTATCATATTTGGCAAAGAAAGGTCTTGCAACCCAATCGGGATTTCGGCCCTGTAGCATTCTAAGTACAAATATCTTTTCTCCTTTAATTTCGGAAACGCCAAGCACCTGCACTTTTCCGGGAGAACATGACATACTTGGGCCACGAACTGTACGGCACACGCCACTTACATTTTGGTAAGCTGTTCTAAATATTTTCCATGCATTTTCCAAACTTAAAGCAAAATATTCCTGCGCTCCGGTATCACGTGGTATAAACATATAATAAGGAATACAATTTAAATTAACCTGCTTGCGCCACATTTCAGACCAAAGATCAGGAGAGTCATTTATGTGTTTTAATATTGGTGATTGTGTTCTTATTTGTACACCCACATTTCTTAATCTTTTTATTGCGCTTTTAACTGCAGGTGTATCCAATTCAACCGGATGAGAAAAATGGGCCATAAACGATAGGTTGATCCCTTTGCGTACAATAGACTCAAATAAATTCAACATATCATCAGCGTCATCATCACTAATAAATTTATATGGCCAATAACCCAGCGCTTTGGTGCCAATACGAATGGTTTGCAAATTAGGAATATCTGCGTTTAATAAAGGCTCAATATAAGAAGCAAATATCTTTGTTTTCATTATCATTGGATCGCCACCAGTAAATAAAATATCGGTTACTTGTGGATTTGCTATTACATAATCTCTTAGAAGCGTACTTTCTTTAGTAGCAAATTTCATTTCATCCATACCAACAAATTGTGGCCATCGAAAACAAAAGGTGCAATAGGCGTGGCACGTTTGTCCCTGGCTGGGAAAAAACAAAACGGTTTCTTTATACTTATGCTGCATGCCCATTAATTTTTCGCCACTTAATTCAGGAACGTTATACTCTACTTGCCCCGCAGGATGTGGATTTAATTCTTTACGAATTATATTGGCAACGTGCTTAATTTCATCTTTGCTATTTGTATGTAACAAAGTAATCTTCATCATTTCATAATGTTCTTTACTTAACATACCTTTTTGCGGGAAAGTTAATTTGAACATGGGATCATTATCAATATCATTCCAGTTAATAAGTTCATCCACCACATAATTATTGGTTTTAAATGGCAGCACATTACCTACCACTTCAATAGCCTCTAGCTGTTCAGAAGAAAGCTTCTTAATTTGTGGTAAGTTTTTGTAATTGTGAAGAGAATAAGATTGTAATTTCATAGTAACAAGATTTATTTATTCTCTTGCAAGTAACAACTAAATAAAAAAAAAGCTGTTGACAATTATCAATCTTAAAAATATTTTTGATTGCAAAGAAAAACCCGCTGAAAACAAGTACTTCAGCGGGTGTATTTATTATGGAAAAGTTTATCGTTGTAAATATAAATAGTGTTTCTTTACTTAATATTGATAATTATCAATTTTTAATCATTTAAAGATGAATACTATTAAAGTCTTAATTTACAACAATATTAAAAATGCAGTTACAAGTACTAAAATCAAAAATTCATAATGCTTTTGTTACAGAAGCCAATGTAGAATACATTGGCAGTATAACGATTGATGAAGACCTTATGGAAGCCGTGGATATAAGAGAAGAAGAGCAGGTGCATGTAATTAATCACAGAAACGGAGAAAGATTAATTACGTATGTTATAAAAGGGAAAAGAGGAAGTGGTGAAATATGTATGAATGGACCTGCAGCTCTTAAAATAACCAAAGGCGACAAAATAATAATTATTGCTTATGCTTTAATCGATGAAAAAGAAACTGGAAGGTTTAAAGCGAAGATCGTTTTTCCGAAAGAAAATAATTTGATATAATACGAAGCTATAAGACTATGATTTACTATTAAAGTTATAAAAAAAATGCCGGCTTTCACCGGCATTTATCTTAAACAACAACACAACTGAAAAAAATTATTAAACAAATTTAAACCGGATTTGTTATAGAAGTATTGATAATTATCAATATTTAAATTTGTAATTTTGATTAACATTGAGAATATATGTTCAATTTAGAAAATTATCACCTTAAATCTTCATCCTTCAGTGAATCCTTAAACCCCAAAGAAATACTCTTTTTCAAAGAAAAGGCAATTCGTATGGAATTTAAAAAAAAGCAAATTCTTTTTAAAGAAGGCTCCTTTTCGAAGGGAGTGTATATTGTAAGAAAAGGAAAAATTAAAATATACAAATCAAATCCGCAAGGAACCGAAAGTATTGTTTATATCTATAAAAAGGGTGATTATTTTGGCTATCGGCCATTGCTGGCAGAAGATCCTAATCCGGTATCGGCAGCGGCTATTGATAATACAGTGGTTTCGTTTTTGCCAAAAGAGGTTTTTTTGACTTTATTTAACCGCTCAGATACGCTTGCAAAAAAGACAATCATCAATTTGTCAAAGGAGTTTTCTGTATGGATAAATAAAATGACCGTTTTTACACAGTATTCTGTAAAGGAACGAATAGCTTTGAGTTTATTAATTCTTAGTAAAGTCTACCAAAATAATGATGAAAAAAAGGTGGTCATTTCCATTAACAGGGATGATCTTGCAAGCTTCGTTGGCACTGCAAAAGAATCACTTGTAAGAAATTTAAGGCATTTTAAAGATGAAGAAATAATTTCTTCGCAGGGAACAAAAATAGTTGTTTTAAAACCTGATGAACTACACACGTATCTTTTATAATCAATTTTAATCTATGACGATCCGGTTAAAGCTTCTTCTTGGATTTTTCACGCTTATCTTTGTATTTGTTGTTGTCTTTTTCGCAAACCAAAGTCTGGCACAAGAAGTATTGACCAACACTAATTACCTTAATAACTCAGAATCTGTTATCAGGAATTCCAATATACTTCATAAAGAAATGATAGAAATGCAGAGCGGATTTAGGGGATTTTTACTGACTAACCAGGAAGTTTTTTTAGAACCTTACTACGAAGGAATAAAAAGTGTACCTCTTATACTAATAGAACAAAAAGCTCTATTATCAAGCGCGCAGCAAAAAAGCAAATTAGATTCTATTTACATTCTTCATAAAGAATGGGTTGCATATTCCGACTCATTAATTACTTCAAAGAAAGATACTTTACCTGAGGGCGGCAAAAGATATCAGAAATTATTTGATAGTAAACTTAAAATGGAGGTCGGAAAAAAGCTAAACGATAAAATTCATGAGATGTATACTTCATTTGATAATTACGAATATGGTGTACGGCAGGAAAGGAGATTTGTTTTACAGAAATCGATAAAAAGTACAAGGCTTATATCGATCATACTTTTGCTTACATCTGTTCTGATGGGACTTGTTTCCAGTTTTTACTTTATAAGAATTATAACCACACGCATATCTACAATGGTAAACCTTGCTGAACACATATCTCAAGGAAGTTTTAAAACTTTGGTAGATAGTAAAAATGATGAATTTACGAAACTTTTGAATTCTCTAAATAAAATGTCCGAAACTCTAAATAAGAATTTTGAAGAACTTAAAAAGAAGAACAAAGAATTAGATCAGTTTGCATACGTTGTTTCTCATGACCTGAAAGCACCTTTGAGAGGAATATCAAACATTATTTCTTGGTTAGAAGAAGATCATGAAAAAGATATTACCCCGGAGGTCAATCAAAATTTAATTTTAATAAAAGGTAGGGTATTGAGATTAGAAAACATGATCAATGGGTTACTGGAATATGCAAGGATAGAAAAAACACGAAAAGGGGCAGAACAGGTGAATATAAATTTATTAATACAAGAACTTAAAGATCTTCTTGTGCCGCCAAAAACGGTTGTAACAATAAAGGAAGATCTGCCAATTATAAATGCAGAAAAACTTCATATAGAACAGGTATTTGCAAACCTAATAAGCAATGCTGTGAAATATAATAATGCCGATAAACCTGAAATAATTATAGAATATTTAGATCTAGGTAACTATTATCAATTTTCGATATCGGATAACGGGCCTGGTATTGACAAATTATACTTTGATAAAATATTTGAAATTTTTCAAACGCTGCAAGAAAGAGATGCTTTTGAAAGTACAGGAGTTGGTTTAGCTATAGTAAAAAAAATAATTGAAGATAATAAAGGAAGTATTAATGTAGAATCGATGTTAGGTACAGGCACTAAATTTGCTTTTACCTGGCCAAAAAATTAAAATACAAATGAAAGAGATATTATTAATCGAAGACGACTACCTGGATGTAGAGAGTGTAAAAAGAGCTTTAAAAAAAATAGGTGTTAAATGTAATTTAAGTGTAGCGCATAATGGCGTTGATGGCTTAACGGCATTAACCGGAAATGATAAGATAAGCCCGGACCTGATAATTTTGGATATTAATATGCCCAAAATGAATGGTGTTGAATTTTTAAATATTATTAAAAGCTACTATAGCCTTAAAAATATAAAAACATTTATTCTTACAACTTCTGTTGAAGAGTATGATAAATTAGCAATAGAGAATCTGGGTGTTCATGGTTATATTTTAAAACCATTAGATTTTAAAAAGGAAACAACAGATGATACCAGGAAGTTACTAGCTGAGTTATTAGAGAATAATTAAAATGAAAAAACCCGCCGTGAACTCACAAGCGGGTTTAATCTGGTACAAAAATTGGAACTCAAATATAGTTTGCCCTTTATAAAAAAGCATTGATAAATATCAACTTTAAAGTCTTTTATAAAAAATCCCAACCTAAACCTAGATTAGCCATTTATTAATTTTTAAATAACAACTGATTCTATTTCTTTTTAATGTGTTGCCGTGGATACGTATTCTTTAAAAAACTTCCCTTTAATGAATCCATTTGCCAGAAAAATCGACTAAAAATATCTTTATTTAATTCGAATCGTTTTTGAAAATAATCATCGTTAAAGAAGTCATATTTAAAAAGCGAATCATTAAAGAAAACACTTTTATTTTGTTTATCAAATAGATCTGAAGAGTGTATATTGAAATACGATCTAAATTGATTAAAAATACTATCGTTATCAGCCAGAATATTTATTCCATTCTCTCCTGAATACACATACGAATAAGTAGAATCGTATTTTATCATTTTTCCACTTTTATCGTACTGCTTATTAACTTTAACATCTATTTTTGGTTTATTAAGTGAGTCAACTAGCTCAATGTCTTTTATGTTTTTCGTTTGATCAACTTGTTCTTTTTGTGTTTGCGCATTACATGAAACCATTACAATGAAAAGAAAAAAGCAGATGATGTTTTTACTAAATTTACCTTGATGTTTAAATACTTTATAAGAATTATCTGAACTACTATTTTTCATAATATCCTCTCTTTCTTATATTTAAATAATTTCTACTTTCCGATAGATCTAAATATTAATTAATTTTTCTTAAAATATTGCATCATACAGAATGTAATTATTAATCCGCAAGCCAATCCCTCAAATAAAGTTATACCGGCAGCCACAAAAGGATTTGCATTAAAAGTAAAAAAAGTTCCCGCTCTAATCTGGCTTAATATTGAGGGATCAAAACTAGTGTAAATTAAAATAACTAAAGCATGTATCAATACTGCAGCGATCGACGTATACAATCCAACTTTAAAGCCTTCAAAATAGTCAAGGCTATTACCGCTACCAGTTGGGCTAAACTCTTCAAGTGCAAAATAAACCCCTACTGCCAGGATCAATAAATTAACAACACTCAGCTGATTTATTTCTAACCGATGCGTAAAAGCACAAAGACCCAAAAAACTCGCAATTAATAACATCGAAGTTAGGATACCATTTCGCCAGCAAATTTTTTGCATGCTCTTATCAGAATTATTTCTGCGGAACTGCTCATTATCAAACAATCCATCATTTCTAAATAAATTAACCGTTTCCATAGTTTATAATTTTTTAGTTTATAAATTAAAAATCGCTCTGATTTTTCGTCTTACAAGCAAAATGCCAAATGAAATTCTGCTGAATTTTTGACCGCATCTTGTTAAAGACCGTTAAAAAAAATGAAAATATTTCTGAATCATACAAGCAAAATGTCAAAAATTCATTTTTTTAACATTGTCAACGCGGACCCGATAACTATGGGTTGCAATCCATGGTATAAGAAAATAAAACAATTAAATAAAAAAAATCCCAACCTAAACCGGGACTTTTTATTTGATCAAAAATGAAAACAAGAGAAATAATTTCGTCCCTACGGGACTTGATAATTTTATTAAATTTATTTTCTACCAATATTTGACTACTACGGAGTCTTAAAATTGTCTCAACTACTTTTTCTACTTTTAAATGTCCCTTTAGGGACAAGATATGGTGAAAAATAGTAGCAATTGATAAATAAGTCCCGTAGGGACGAAATATAAATTAATGATCACCACACCTACGGTACACCGAAGGTTTGCATTCAGAAAAAGCGGAAAAAAACGTATATTTATATATGAATTGGAGAAAAATCAATAATGGTTCGATTCCTGTAGGCACCAGTGTTACGCCATTTTTTATGAAGGTTCCGACCAATTTATAATTATTCTTCTTGTCAATTATTTTTATAAAGTCATTGTCTTTTGTAAGGATAACGCTGGTGGGAACTACTGGGTTCGAACCAGTGACCCCCTGCTTGTAAGGCAGGTTCTTCCTATTATTTCTTTTTTTTCCGCTTTTTCTGAATGACAATCTACGATACACCGAAGGTATGGTTGATTTTAAGACGGCTTGGTCCCGATAGCTATCTCTGGTACTGTCAGTTCGAGTAGTGAAGCGTATCGAGAACGCTTCTCGATACATTCCTCCTACCGTCGGAATTACTCGAAGTGACGCTTGTAAAAGTCAAAAAAATCCCGGCCTAAATCGGGACTTTTTATTTGATCAAAAATGGTAGCAAGTTGTGTTATCTCTCCTTAACCTTCTTACTCCTCTTTTTTTGGCACCTTTTTTCTTTTTAAAATTAAAAAAACTGTGGTTCCATTTTTTTGATCGAAACTTTTTAGTACCAACACTATTTTTTGAATTTATTTCATTCTTTCCTGAGAATGTATTGCTGTAGTTACTATTTGTATTATCAGTTTTAACTTTGATCGCCTCCCCTAATAATTTTCTATACTCATCGTCTGCCAGCTTTTGAAATTTATGACAAGGGCATTTAGGGTTTCTTGGATCTGTAATATCAAATTTTAATGAATCCTCTTTTAAAACCAAAGCATTTGCAAAACAAAAGCTGCAACACAATAAAACAAAGAATATTATTTTTTTATTTTTTATAGTTTCCATCACATTTATTTTTTATTTTAATGTCACTTCGAGTAGCGACGAAAGGAGCGTATCGAGAAGCATTCAGATTCTCGATACGCTACCTCACGAAAATTGAGGCAGCTACTCGAATAGACAATTTATTTTTAAACTCCTGGTTTTTTAATGGTTATCTTTTCTGTTGAGCTCCATGTTTTAAATTCATTCGTATAATACAAGTAAGCTGATGAAGCCGGCGCATCATATTCTCCCGGCATTTCTGCTTTAAGATCAAGGTTAATTTCTTTAACCGATGATGGCGCCATACCTCTGTAATAGATAGCGATGTTATTACCTGAGATCTCATAATAATCAAACACATGTTTTTCTTGCATCTCTTTTAATTGCCATGGTTGAGCAGTAAAACCGGCAGGGATACCCAATAACACCATCGTGCTTGGAATACCTTCGTTCTTTTTATTAGTTACCGTAGCCGTTAAACGAACCGTTTCACCTACACTTGTAGTTTTTTCAGATAATTTAGTTTTAAGATCAACTGCGCATTCTTTATTGTTGTTTGGTAAAGATGTATTCCAGCTAACAGCAACCGAATAAGGCAGTGGCGTTTTAACACCAAGGTATTTTACTTTTACTGTATGTTTTCCATCGCCAACAATAAATTTCTCTAAGCTGTCAATTATTAAAGCACCTTTATCGCCTGCTTTGTAATTTCTGATACCGATCTTTTTATTATCAATAAAAACTTCGATCGTTCCATCTTCAGTAGTTTTTTTGCTGGCTTTGGCAAACTCAGTTAATGCTTTTAACGCTAACACAGTTCCTTGTGTTGTGCTAAACACACCGTAACCGCTACGTGCGCTTACTAAGAATTGAATGGCGTTATTTAGTTCTACAGCATTTTTGTTTGATTTAAGTATGGCCATAATTGCAATTGCTGTAGTTTCAATAGTTAACGATTGACCTTGCGAATAAGTAATAGAATGTGTTGAACCTGTCCAGCTGCCATTTTTATCCTGCAATCCCATAAGCGCTGTCATTAACTCATCACCCTTTTTAGTATCTTTAAAACTATAAGCTGCATTTGCCATCATAGCAATTAAATATGCATCTTTAGTATCTAACGCTTTTTTGCATGACGCAGTAAATTCTGTTTTTACATCTGTATAACCTGCTTCTGCAACAGCATACACAATATAAGCGTTCATTACGTCTTCGCTGATCCTTCCAAAATCGTGGTAAGCTTGTGTATTTCTTGAGAAACCACCTTTACCATCTTTATGTTTCATGATCCATTCTGCTGTGCGGTCGATCATTTTTTGATCCACATCACCACCTGCTTTTTTCATATCCACAAATTCCATTAAACCAAAAGCGGTAAGACCTTCGTGGCCGGGAGATGCACCGAACCATTCGTATCCTTTTTCTTTTGTTTCGAAAGTAACAAGGCGTTTGTAACCTCTGTCTAAAAGTGTTCCTGCATAAGCCAGTGTTTTATCATCTTTGCTTTCAGTAGCTTTTAAATAGTCTAACACCATTGCATTAGGATATGCACTCATAGAAGTTTGTTCAAAACATCCACCCGGTTCACGAAGAATTCCTTCAACGCCTTTCATCAGATCGGTAACCACATTTGGATAAGCAGTAAAAATTGCTTTTGCCGATCCGTTGATCACTTTGTTCATCACGAAAGAAAATTCTTTTTCAACATCCTGTCCCGAAAAAGAAGCAGTAACCGGGAAACCTTTTGGAGCGATCTTAATTTTTTGAGTAAATGCATCGCCTAAACCACAAGCTTTAAACCCAATTGTAAATTCGCCGTAACCAATTTTATCCAACACTTTATAATCTAAATAAATTGTTTTTGCCTGGCCGGGCATAATTGTTTGAATAGATGGAGTAGTTGCTGCTGCTAGCAATGCTGCAGGAGCAGTGATCGCTAAAACTCCACCAAGAGGTTTGTTTGTATTATTTTTTAAAGTTAATGGAATTGATACCATATCTTCTGTAGCAACTTCAACCGGAATTTTTGTGGTCATAGAAAAAGGCAATTGCGAGAAAAAATTCTTTTCTGCTCTTCCTAATGTTCCGTCGGTTCCAACTCCTTCAACAGTAGTGCGGAAAGAAGTGATATCATCCGAAGTGTAGAATTCAATAGTTTTCTTTCCTGAATAACCAACTTCTACATTTGGGTTCCAATAAATAGTATTTCTAAAATCTGTTCTTGTTTCAACGTTATCATTATTTTTATAGATAGGTGCTGCAAACTGGCGTGTACGATGATACTGTACAAGACTTTCGTTGTTAGCAATATTTTGATTTAAACGTGCAGCTTTACCAAATCTGTCAGCACGGTGATCAACCACTTCTGAAGCAAGTAAATCATCTACTTTCATATCAAGGCTTTTAAAATTCATTTCGCCTGCCATTTCTTTTTTAGCTTCTTCATTTTTAGGCTGCATTAGTTTTTTTTCACCAACTTTATCTTTTAACGACGCTTCTTTTCTAACACCTTTGCCAAGATCAACCGGACCCATATTTTGAGCCGGAATTGCCATGCCCACACCTTCAGCAACTGCCATTGCATCGTTATCGTTTTCAAACATCATTCCTGATTTTGCGCGTTTTGAACCTGAAGATTTTGTAGCAGGCCTTTGTTTGTAATTATAATTGTAAGATTGAACCGGATATAAATACACCGTCATGTTCTGGTTATAATTTTGAACATATTGTGCCTGATCAGAATAACCGGGAGCTTTGAACGTAATTGTTTGCGCATTTGAAAGATCAAGATTTTTTACAAAGAATTTTCCTTCCCAATCGCCTGCGTATTCTAAACCGCCATTAATTTTTACAACTGAGTTGGTAATTATTTTCCCTGTATAAGCATCTAAAACTTTCCCGGAAATAATTGTTCTTTCTTCTTTGTAAGCTGCAACGGGTACTTCGTTCTCAATTAATTTTTCCCAGGTAAAACGTCTCCAGCCCGATGTCATTAAAAGATAATCTAAAGCTTTATCTGATTTCTTTTCTTTCTCATCAAAATAAAATGCAGGCTCTTCTACTTTATCTTTAATATCCTGTTGCAATAAAAATTGCGACAACATATTTCCCGATTTATCATCAGCAAATGAAAGTAACTGGTCATTTACCACCGCCATTGAAAGGTTAGCAGGCATTGGTAAGCCACGCTCATCTTTTACAAAAAGTGTCATTTTTACTTTTTCTCTTGGTAAATATTTATCTTTATCTGTTTCAACAGATATACTTAATTGTTTGTCTTTGTTCACAAACACTAATCGTTCAGCACGAGGAATTGAATGCGAATCGAATAAAGTTATTTGCGAAACGCCAATTGGAAAATTAGTAGTTGGGAAAGTAATTTTGTTAGACCCTTTTTTAGCATTAACTACAGTTGTATAGAATGATTTTCCACGCACCTGCGCTACTAATGATAATTCTTCTGTTTCAGTTGAGTTAATGTTTACAGTAACTTCTTCATCTTTAGAATTATCAATACTCATGGCATAACCACGTATTAAAGCTTCAGGCAATTTAAATGTTTCTTTAATACCTTCAGGTTTTGTGATCTTTACAGTATATTTTTCTTTAAGCTCGGGGTTAAATTTAAAAGCACCCATACCCTGATGAAAACTGCTAAATGTGGTAACAGCAACACCTTTGTCATCTAAAACCACACCTTCAATATCGGCCGGTTTTCCAAATTCATTTAGCGCGCGAAATGCAACCGTGTTTTCAAAACCGCAAAGCAAGTCGCCACCTTCAGGAAAAGCAGTAAAATCAATGTCGTTTAAAATAATAGGAATTGAACGCGAAACGCTTTCTGTGCTTCCGTTATAATCTATTAATACATTTAACAGCCCATCGCTTGTTTCCAATTTCGCAGGTAAATTAAATTTAATGTATTTAATACCTTCTTCATCTGTAACTTCCGCTTTTTCAATTATTTTTTTACCATCAAGGTTGCAAACATATCTGATCTTATAATCTGATAAAGGTTTGTTCTCGTTGGTATTTAATTCCAACTTAGCAATAACCTGGTCGCCAGCACCAAATGCTTTTTTTTCAAAATTTAATTTCATTTTTAAATTCGGAAGAACAATATCCTGCACCTGAAGATCTCTTTCAAAGGAATTTTCTTCACCTTCGTTCTTCATCCAATTAGTGTAGGCACGAATTTTATACATCCCTCCTAACGCTTCGTTATCTAATAAAAAATCGCCGGCAGCTTTACCATTTTTTGAAATAATGGTAATTTTTTTCTCGATACCGCCTTTTGGATTTAATAATTCAACATGTACTATGTCACTTTTGTGCGATGGTTTTAATGTTTGACCATCACGTACATAAGCGCTAAACCAAATGCTTTCGCCCGGTTCGTAAAAAGGTTTGTCAAAATGCAAATATACCCTGTCTTCAGGAAGGGCGTCATTGTATTTGGTTAATTTCTTTTTTATCATGGCAATAACTTCGTTATCCATGGCCATTTTATACACGCTGGTTGGTGTAACCCATGCGGCAAGCGATAAGGTAACCAAACCTATTGCAGCAAAGCGGGTTGTTTTTGAGGTAATTGATCTGATATTCATTTTATATATATTTTAGTTGTTAGTTTTCTATTTAGATGAAGGATCTTTAAAAATTCCATAAAAAAAATACCAGATCGGCTAAAAAGACCGTTAACACTGCAAAAAACAACCCTATTTCGTCCCAATTTATTTGTTTTGAAATGTTAACATGAGATTATTAAGATATATTATTACCTTTCTGCCGTATTTTAAATACGAGATCACATTATATATATGTCTGCCAGCTCTAAAAAAATTACTACCGAAAAATTTGAGGTTACTTTACTGGAAAAAGGTATTGTTGAGGACTTTATAAGACCTGGAGTTGTTATGGAAGTTGAAGACATTACATCTCTTAAAAAACATAATTACGAACAAGCCGGTAATAAACCCTATGTTATTTTAGTAACCGCTGGCGAATTGATATCGTTTAGTAAAGAAGCGCGGGAACTGGCAGCAAGTAAAGAATTTATTGATGCCGCATTAGCCAAAGCACTTTTAATTAATTCAACTGCACATAGAATTATTGGCAATTTTTATTTGAAAGTAAATAAACCGTATTTACATACCAGGATATTTTCTGACAGGACCAAAGCACTTAACTGGCTCCGAACCTTTATTAAATAATTTTAGTACATGAGTTTTTACGATTTAAGTAAAGCCGAACGCGTGACGCTTGTTGCCAGTATAAAAAAAGAGATAGCCTCTGATCTTACAAAAAAAAGCATAAACAATATCTTACATTATTTTTCTGATGAAGATACTTATATACGTAAAGCGGCTTATTTAAGTATTGGCAGGATTTATTTTGAGCAGATTGAATTACAAAAAAAAATAATTTCATTACTGGAAGATCTTTTGAAGAAGGAAAATTTTAAGATAAGGCAAACAGTTATAAATGCAGCAGGTGAAATTGGCATAAAAGAATTTGAACCTGTTGAACGTTTTTTTGATACAGGATTGTTTGACAAACACCATTCGCCCAGAAATGCAGTAATTGGCTCCATTAAAAAGATGAGTGAAAAAAATCCTAAGCCTATTTTAAAATGGGCGAAAAAATATTTACATCATACCAACAAAGAAATACGCCGCGAGATCTGTCACGGTATTGAATTGAGAGGCAGAACGCATCCACAGGATATTTTACCTTTATTAAAAGAATTACAATTTGATACTACGGCACGTGTAAAAAATACATTAGTGCACGTTCTGGGACAAATAGCATATAAAAAAGGGTGTTTAGAAACCGTTATTGCCGATCTTAATAAGTGGCAAAATAAAGAACTAGTGCTAAAAGCAATTGATGAAATAATTGATGTGCATTACCGGTATCGGAATTTTTCTGTATTCACCCAAAAAGAAGCGATAACATATATAAATAAGAACTTTAAAAACTCTAAATAGTTTGTACTATAATGCATTCGGCCGCTTTAGGACTAATATTCACTTCCTTTTTCTGACAGATCAAAATAATTGAATTATCGTATTCTTCAATGGTTTTTATAGTTATACCTGCGCCTATTATTAAATGATGTTTATCGAGGTACTTTAAAAAAGCGGTTGAATGATCGGTAACCCCCATTACCTTATAATTGTTCTTGATCTTTGCTTCTGATAATTTTATGAAATTACTTTTCTGGATCTTGCCTTTTGCATCGGGAATGGGATCGCCGTGCGGATCAAAAACAGGATTGCCTAATATCTCTGCCAGTTTATTAATAAGTTTATCATTTTTCACATGTTCTAATTCTTCCGCTATCACATGCACTTCATCCCAACCAAACCCTAATTCTTTTACAAGATAGGTTTCCCATATCCTGTGCCTTCTTACAATATTCAAAGCCATTTTTACACCAGCAGTTGTTAACCTTGTACCATACGATTTTTCGTAAATAACATATTTTAACTCATGTAGCTTACGTAAAGCCTCGGTAACAGAGGCCGGATTAATATTCAATTTATCGGCCAGTTGCTGGTTGGCAACCACGGTAGTATTGTCAGCAGAGAGGTTATATATGGTTTTAAGGTAGTTTTCTACCGTTTCTGTCCTCATAAATTAATTTTTAGGCATACCAAAAATAATAATTATGTTTTTATAAAAAAAGCACACCTTTGTTAAAATTTGTACCCATGAAAAAACGGCTTTTCATATTTATTTTAATACCTGCCTTCATTGTCCTTGTATTTGGCTGCAAAAAGAATAAAAAAGATGATCTTAATAACCTAGATTGTTCTAAGATAAATTCAAGTTATTCATCCGATATAAAACCGATCATTGCGGCTAATTGTCTTTCTTCGGGCTGTCATAATACCGGTTCAGCCAATGGCGATCTCACAACATATACAGGACTTAAAGCAAAAGCGGATAATGGCTCGCTTGATAATCGTGTGATCCAGCAAAGAAACATGCCTCCTTCAGGCTCTCTTGCAATTGATGACCTAAAAAAAATAAAGTGCTGGTTAAATTCAGGTGCTCCGAATAATTAAAAAAATGAAAAAAATTATTCTAAATATTATAATTGGTTCATTCGTTATAATTACGTCTTGTCAAAAATTAATGCCCCCTGCTCCAAAAGATGAAGATGTATTAGCGGGTACCATTCCCGGCCTAACACCTGAACAGGAAAAAGAACATCTTGTTGGCGATGCCAGTTTTGGCAAAATATTTACAAAAGAAGAAGGCCTTGGACCGATATTTGTTCAAACCTCTTGCGCTAATTGTCATATTGGAAACGGTAAAGGGCATCTCTCAACACAACTTACCCGTTTTGCAAATGTAAACGGTTCAATAATTGATTACCTTTTAAATAAAGGAGGCCCGCAATTACAACAACATTCAATTTTAGGTTATTTACCCGAAACTTTACCAACCGAAGCAAATGCATTTAGTAAACGTATTGCTCCGGCAGTTATGGGTCTTGGTTATATTGCTGCTTTAGATGATCAAACTATTTTAAGCAACGCTGATCCTAATGACCTGAATGGTGATGGCATTTCCGGCAGACCCAATTACGTTACCCCAACGAGCTTTTTTAGTCCTCAATCAATTCATATTCCTTTTAACAATCAATATATTGGGCGCTTTGGAAAAAAAGCAGAAAAAGTAACCATACAAGATCAGGTTGTATTTGCTTTAAAACAAGATATAGGCATTACTTCTGATTTTGACACACAGGATCTTTTTAATTACCAATTAGGGGTTTATACTGGAGATGATGCTGCGGATCCAGAAGTTTCTTCAGGATTTGTGCATGGCCTTGTTTTTTATATGCGCACATTAAAAGCACCAACCCGCAGAAACAAAGATAATGCAGATGTGATCGCCGGAGAAAAATTATTCGCGCAAATAGGTTGTACAAGTTGTCATACACCAAGTTTTACTACCGCACAATCAGATATTTCTGCACTAAGCAACCAAACCTTTTACCCCTACTCTGATTTTTTATTACATGATATGGGAGAATTATTAGATGATAATTTTCCTGAAGGAAGCGCTAACGGTTTTGAATGGCGCACACCACCACTCTGGGGACTTGGTTTAGCAAAAGATTCGCAAGGCGGACAAATGTTTCTGTTACATGATGGAAGGGCAAAAACTTTTGACCAGGTCATTACTTTTCACGGTGGTGAAGCCGCCAGTAGAAGAACAGCCTTTAATGCTTTATCACAAACTGAAAAGGATCAGATATTTAAATTTTTAGAAAGTCTTTAATGGATAGAAAAGAATTTATAAAAGTTTGCGGAGGCGCTTGTTTTGGCCTGGTAGGCATAGCCTTACTAAATCAAAGTTGTACAGGCACACACTATGCTCAGAGCTCTTTATCTGGCGATAAATTATCGGTTATTAAATCTGAATTCAAAATTATTAAAAAAAATAAACCTGACTACAGAAAATATATTGTAGTTAAAAGCGACAAGTTAGACTTTCCAATTATTGTTTACCGTAAAGATGAGAACAGTTACCTGGCCATGTTAATGAAATGTACACACCAGGGAATTGAGTTAAACGTTAACGGCGATATCTTAAGCTGTTCGGCTCATGGAAGCGAGTTCAGCAATAAAGGCGAAGTGATACAAGGGCCCGCAGATCAAAAATTAAAAGTGTTCTCTGTTTCACAGGATGAACAAAATATTTATATACAATTAGTGTAAAGATGAAAAACCTGTTACCCATAATTTTGTTTTTACTTTGTCTGCGAACAATTGCGCAAACAGACTCTTCTTTTATAAAACGTACACCGGCAGATACAAACAAATTAAAAATGAACATGGACGCGGTTTATAACCGTCCGTTTTTAACCATGGGAAAATTCCCAGTAGCCGTGGGTGGATATGTGGAAGCTAACAGCTCTTACTTTGGCACTGATGGCGTTACAGAGGGCTTATCATTTCAAATTCCACGCTTAACTCTTTTTATTTCTTCTTCTATTAAAAAAAGAATTAAATTTTTATCGGAAATAGAATTTGAAGAAGGTGGAAAAGAAATTGCCATTGAATTCGCTTCTATGGATATAGAATTACATCCATTGTTAAATCTTCGTGGTGGCATTATTATGAACCCTATTGGCGCTTTCAATCAAAACCATGACGGGCCCAAATGGGAATTCATTAACCGTCCGTTTTCTGCCACAACTATAATTCCCTCTACCTGGAGCAACGTAGGTTTTGGTTTATTTGGAAAATACGCGATGAATAATTTTGTGTGGGCTTACGAAGCTTATTTAACCAATGGTTTTGATGATAAAATTATTTCTAATCCTGAAAATAGAACGTGGTTACCCGCAAGTAAAGAAAATCCTGAACGTTTTGAAGAAAGTTTTAACGGCGTGCCACTAGTTACTACAAAAACCGCAATACGTCACCGCAAAATTGGTGAGATAGGTGTATCGTGGATGGGAGGCGTTTACAATAAGTTTAGAATAGACGGCGTAATTGTGGACAAACAACGCAGGATAGATCTTTTTGCGATCGATCTTAATACAACACTTCCAAAAATTAACACATATATTACCGGCGAATGGGTTTGGGCTATGGTAGAGGTGCCAGATAATTACACGAAAGAATATGGCAATAAACTACGTGGTGGATTTTTAGATGTAGTACAACCAATATTAAAACGTAAGATCTTAGGTTGGGAAAACAGTACCTTAAACCTTGCGTTCAGAACAGAATATGTAGATTATAATGTTGGTACATTTAGCGAGACAGAAACAAATATTGCTGATCATCTATTTGCGGTTGTTCCGGGAATAAGTTTCAGACCTTCGGCATTAACGGTAATACGCTTTAATTATCGTTATCACTGGCAAACCGATCTTCTTGGTAATCCAGCAGCTAGAACTGCGGGAATTCAGTTTGGTTTTTCGACCTATTTTTAGAAATAACAATAATTATCTACAATGTAAATCAGTTTAGGTCTGAATACAATTGTTAAAATTTCACTCTTTTAATCAAAACCAAATCCAAATGGCATACTATATCGTATTTCTATTATATTAACCTATAAACAAAAACAAATGAAAAAATTTACTAAAAAAATTATGATGGTTGCTTTAACTCTTGCTAGTTTCAGCGGCTTCTCTGGACATCTTAAAAGTCACATGTTGCTTTCGGCGCGATTAGATGGTGCGCAACAGGTTCCAGCACTTACAAATTCAGGAACCGGCGTTGCAAGTTTATTATTAAACTCTACACGCGATACACTTTGTATAAATATTACATTTAACGGCTTATCATCTGCTCCTTCTGCAATGCATATTCACGCAGGAGCAATTGGTGTAAATGGTCCAGTATTATTAGATCTTGGGCCTTATATTGTGGGCAACAGAGTTAGCGCTACAATTACTGGTACAGCTCTTACAACCGCTTTAAAGTCGAGTTTATTAAAAGGACTTACTTATATTAATGTACACACAACTGCTAATCCGGGTGGAGAAATAAGAGGTCAAATTAGCCTTGAATCCGATTGGGCATTTACAGGGGTAATTGATGGTGCACAATCTGTACCTTCGGTTTCTACTTCAGCAAATGGCTGGGCTGTTTTTAACCTGTCAAAACATCAAGGTCAGGTAAGATTTTATGTTGTTACTAATGGTTTAAGCGGTGCAATTACAGCGGCTCACTTACATACAGGTGCGGTTGGTGTTAATGGTCCGGTTGCACAGGACCTGGCAACTTTTATTGTTGGAAATACGATTGTAGGTATATTTACTCCATCTGCAGGTGTTGTCTCTTCTTTAATGGCAGGTAATATTTATTTAAATGTACATACTGCAGCCAATCCTGGTGGCGAAATTCGCGCTCAATTAAAAATGGATGATAAAATTGCTTTTGACGCATGGTTTGATGGTGCACAGCAAACACCTTCAGTTACAACATCTGCTAAAGGTGTTGCAAGTGTTAAAGTAAATACAACGTTTGATACACTGTTTTACAATGTTTTTACAAACGGTTTAAGTGGTGCAATCAGTTCAGCTCATTTTCATTTAGGTGCAATTGGCGTTAATGGTGCAGTTGCCGTTGATATTACTCCCGGTATTAGTGGTAATAAAATTACAGGTTTTGTAACCGGTACTGCTGTTACTACATCTTTTGTAAATAGTATGTTAAGTGGTGGTGTTTATCTTAATATTCACACTAGCGCAAATCCAAGCGGCGAAATACGTGGCCAGGTTTATCGTGTGATGCGTGAAGGTTTTACTTTCTCTATGGACGGCACACAGCAAGTTCCTACGGTATCTACGGCAGGAAAAGGTTCGGGAATGGTTTCTATTAATCGTGATCAGGATAACGCTCATTTTATGTTAGTTACGGCTGGTGTTACATCAACTGGTATTCACTTTCACAAAGGTTTAGCTGGCCAATCAGGTGCTGTAGCATACGACCTTTCTACAATTTACACAAATAATGGTGCGTTTGGCTACTGGAAAAGTACTGATGTAACACCATTTTTACTCTCTAACTCTGCGCAATTTAATAAAGATAGTATCTATGTAAACTTACATACTACTGCTAATGCAGGTGGCGAGATTAGAGGTCAAGTATTACGTGGCTTTAAATGCTATAGCATCATAACAGGAATAGAATCTATCGATAACTTATCTAACAATAGTGTTTCTATTTATCCTAACCCTTCAGCAACAGGTAACTTCAATATTTCATTAACTACAAATACAGAAAATAAAATTGCTATAAATGTTTTTGATGTTTTAGGGAAGGTTGTTTATTCTTCAACTTTTATTTCAAAAGTGGGTAGCAATAACATTAATGTTAGTTTAAAAGATAATTATAAAGGAATGTACTTTGTTAAATTAGAAACTGGAGACAATAGCATTACTAAAAAATTAATAGTTGAATAATTGAATAAAAAGGTAATAAAAAAGAGATGGCATATGTCATCTCTTTTTTTACATTTAAATTATGAAAAAACTTTTTGGATTTATGTTTATAGTAATACTTTCTAATTCTTGTACAAAGGATGTAGGGAAACCAATAACTGTTGTACAGGTTGATACGTGTACTACTGATATTTCTTACGTGAAACATATCGTTCCTCTTATCAATCAGTCATGTGGACTTTCTGGCTGTCATGTTACAGGGGGGTATAAGGATTTTACAAATTATAATGCATTAAAGAGTACTATCGATAATACCTCTAATTTTATTACTCGTTTTAAACCCGGTGGAGGCATGCCTCCAAGTTACTCTGTTGGTCCGCCCCTTACAGATTGCCAAGTAAGCAAACTTGAAAGTTGGATAAAAGCAGGTGCTTTAAACAATTAGTCAATTTTAAAGACATTTTTTGCCGTACTTCTAAAAAATAAAGATTTTTATTGGTTCTATTTTTGTAAGTCATCCTTACCATATAAAAAGCCAATACGTTCTTTAAATATTAGTTGTAGTTTGTTTTTTACTTATTCACAAACTATCACTCATTTTACTTTTAACCATTATTCCGTTTTTTAAAATACAAATAACTATGCAGGCGCAAGCTGAATCATCTACAAAATTCTTTTTGGAAGATGGCATTGACAGGCAAATAGAATTTGTTTTAGATATGGAAGGAAAAGTTATTAAAACCTGGCTTTATAGAGGAGGTGCAAAAACCAAAAGAATAAAAACTAAATAAAGCATCAGACCAGCTTATTTCGTTCGGTTAATATAATATATAACAAAAATAAAATAATTATTACCAGTAAAAAATTACCAATGATCAGAAGCCTGAAACTTGTTTCTTCTGCCTCATCAGCTATTTCCTCTATTAAGATCTGTTGATCTGTAAATATCCTTATTAGAAATGAATAATGCTTTTTTTGAAAAGACTCTAAAATAGGCCTTAGCTTATTTTTCCGGGATAATAAAGCCGCTTCCTGATCCATACTTTTTAGTTCCGATAAGTAAAGCGTATAATTTTTTTTGTATTGATGTTGAGCAAATTTAAGATGTATGAATAGTTTTGTTTTTTCGAAACTATATAATTCATATTCATTGATCTTTTTCTCCATAAGAGATATCTCATTCTGGATCTTTTGTTGGGATGCCTGAAGTTTTTTACGAAAGATCTTTATTTCATTACTATCTGATGAAAAAGTTAAATTCAATAAAGAGCGATGAATAGTTGAATTTTCAGTTGACACCGAATTGGTAAGAATGATCAATTCTGTTATTTTAGAGAACAGTTCCTTATATTTTTGTGTGGTTCTTTTTGTAGTAAAATATTGAAAAGCCTGGAAGACAACGATAAAAAGAGCAAAATAAACAAAGTATTTAATTTGTTTAAACTCTTTTTTAGTAAATCTCGGTGTTTCATGCTCCATATAAGACTTGTTTGCTTTTCTCTTTAAATATATTCTTTATTCTTGAAAATTACAAGTACCACACCAATAAATGTCTTTGTTCCCATTGCGACCTCATGGTGTTCTTAGTGCTAAAAAATAATCAGGAATTTAATTGTTCCCAAAGCATATCCTTTAACTGAATAATGTTTTTTTGACTTGCTGATGAAAAGAAAATAAAAGGAACTTTGTTTTTTCCTGTCAATCGTTTTTTTAGATCTTTTGTCATTTCACTTTCCAATTCGTCATCCATAAGATCGGCTTTACTTATTGCCAGAATCCTTTTTTTATCCAACAGCTCAGGGTTATATTTTTTTAATTCGTTCAATAGAATTTTATATTCGTCAACAATATCCTTACTATCGCAACTCACTAAAAATAATAAGGAAGAGTTTCGTTCAATATGTCTTAAGAAACGTAAACCTAATCCTTTGCCTTCATGCGCCCCTTCAATGATTCCAGGAATATCGGCCATTACAAAACTTTTATGATCGCGGTAACTTACAATCCCCAAATTAGGAACCAGTGTGGTAAATGGATAATTTGCAATTTCGGGTTTAGCAGCGCTCACTACCGAAAGTAAAGTAGATTTTCCGGCATTTGGAAATCCAACCAAACCTACATCAGCTAAAACTTTTAATTCTAAGATCTTCCATTCTGTTTTCCCGTTCTCGCCAGGTTGTGCATATTGTGGATTTTGTTGAACAGCATTTTTAAAATTCGCATTACCCATTCCTCCTCTTCCACCCGGCACCAAAATTATTTCCTGGCCATCTTCGGTTATCTCACATTCGATTTCACCTGTTTCTTCATCTCGCGCAATGGTTCCCAATGGTACATCTAAATATTCATCGCCACCTTCCTTGCCCGACTTATTTCCACTTGAACCATTTACACCACCATCGGCAATAATATGTTTACGGTATTTTAAATGGATCAAAGTCCACAATTGTTTATTGCCCCTTAAAATAATATGGCCACCACGACCACCATTACCACCATCAGGTCCACCATAAGCGGTTAACTTATCTCTGTGAAAATGAACAGAACCCGCGCCGCCTTTACCACTGCGACAACACACTTTAACGTAATCAACAAAATTATTATCCATCTTCTTCTCTCTTTCAATAAATAAAAAAGTCCAACGCAAAACGCATCAGACTTTTAATATGATTTTATTTTTATTTTCTTTTACCTGACTTTTTTGCTTTTGATTTAGCAATTTTTTTAGCAGGCTTCTTTGTTACTTTTTTTGCGACAGTCTTTTTAGCAACTACTTTTTTCTTTACTGCTTTTTTAACTACCTTTTTTGCTTTTGTTACTACTTTTTTCTTAGCAACTTTTTTAACAGCCTTTTTAGGTGCGGCTTTTTTAGCTACTTTTTTTACAGCTTTTTTCTTCACAGCAGGCTTAGTTTTCTTTGCCGGCTTTGCTATTTTTTTTGCTGCCGGTTTTGCCGGTGCTTTTTTTGCGGGAGCTTTTTTAGCAGGAGTCGTTGCCTTTTTTGCTTTTGCTTCCTGTTTTCTATTTTCCTTTTCTTCTTCTGCCTCTTCTGCTTCTATTCTTTTTATAGCATCAATTTCTAATAATAATTCCGGAGCAATTTCATTTGCCACTTCAAAATCCTGTATCGTAAGATCTAAATGTTCCAGGTCGCTTTCTAAAGCTGTAAGATCCATTTCTGCATCTAAAAAAGTGATGCGGTCTACCAGCAATTTAAAGATCTGATCAATAGAACCAATACCTTCAATTGAATGGAATTTACCTTGCTCACTATAAAAAGTTTTTAACGGTAATGTTTTTGTATTATATTCTAAGATGCGACGACGGATAATATCTTCGTTCCTGTCATCTGCACGTCCGCTTGATTCGCCTCTTTTTAATAAACGTTTTGTTAGTTCTTCATCATCCACCTCTAATGCTAACATGCCACTAATGCCGGTACCTTTTTTCTGTAACAGATCATCAAGTGCAATTGCCTGCGCAGTGGTTCTTGGAAAACCGTCAAAAATAAAACCCTTTGCGTTGGCGTTATCATCCAGTTTAGATTCTATCATACCAATTACAATATCATCGCTCACTAATTCACCCTTATCCATTATCTCTTTAGCTTTTTTTCCTAAAGCAGTTCCCCTGTCAATTTCACTGCGTAAAATATCACCAGTGCTTAAATGCACTAAACCATATTTACTTATCAGGTTTTCTGATTGCGTACCTTTACCAGCTCCCGGAGGGCCAAATAATACAAGGTTTAACATTTTTTTCATATACTGTTGTTTTTATTCTTTTGTTTTAATTTTTTATGCCAAAACGTAGATCTCTTTTAAATTTCTTCCTAATCCGTCATAATCCAAACCGTAACCTATTACAAAATCATTTGGGATCTTCATACCGTAATAATCTATTGTAAATTCTTTTTTGTAGGAATCTGGTTTTAATAAAACCGTTGCTACTTTTATTTGTTTTACGTTCTTTCTTTTTAAAACCGTAATTAATTTTTCTAATGTAATTCCTGTATCAACAATATCTTCAACTATAATTACTGTTCTTCCTGTTATGTCTTCTGAAAGTCCAATTAATTCTGTTACTGTTCCACTGCTTGTTGTACCGTGATAACTTGCTACTTTTATAAAAGATATTTCGCAGGGAATTGAAACTTCTTTTAAAAGATCTGCAGCAAACATAAAAGAACCATTTAATACAACTAAAAAAAGAGGTTGATCATTCTTTAGTTCGTTATTTATTGAGGTTGCAATTTTTTTTACAGCTTCAGATATTTGTTGTTGAGAAATATATGGCTTAAATTGCTTATCTTTTATTGTAACCAGATCACTCATACGTTAACAAATATAAGGTTTTTTGATATTTGTATATTTGCATTGTGGCAGAAACAGGAAAAAATATCGATCTGGCGGCAGAACTGCTCTTAAAGGGCAGTTTAGTTGCAATTCCAACCGAAACGGTGTATGGCCTGGCAGCCAATGCCCTTAATGAAAAAGCAGTACTTTCTATATTTGAAGCAAAACAGAGGCCTTTTTTTGACCCTTTGATCATTCATGTGCCCACTATTGAAAGTATTGAAAAATATGCCCAATTAACGGATCTGCGCTTACAAAAACTGGCAAAAGCCTTTTGGCCGGGACCTTTAACCTTGTTACTCCCAAAAAAAGAGAGCATTCCTGACCTTGTAACATCCGGTTAGGCAAATGTAGCGGTAAGAATACCCAACCACGCCCTTAGTTTAGAATTACTTAAGAAAATAAATATTCCCTTAGCTGCACCAAGCGCCAACCCTTTTGGCTATGTCAGTCCCACCCAACCAGCACACGTTAATAGCCAGTTGGGCGATAAAATTGCTTATATATTAGATGGCGGACCTTGTGAAGTTGGCCTCGAATCTACCATTGTAGGCATTGAGGATGACACAGTATGTGTGTTCCGCTTAGGTGGATTGGCCCTGGAAGAAATTGAAAAAGTGATTGGCAAAACAGAATTACGCATTAATAATTCGAGCAACCCTGTATCACCGGGCCAGTTAAAAAGTCATTATGCGCCAAAAAAACCTTTATATATTGGCGATTTAAAACAATTGATTGAAAAAAATAAAGGAAAAAAAATAGCCATTATTTGTTTTGGTGAAGAAAATATCAAAGGAAAAGATATTATCGTGTTCGATCTTTCAAAAAATAAAAATTTAAAGGAAGCAGCAATTAATTTATTTAAATTTTTACGGTTGGCTGATGAAAGCGATGCGGACATAGTGCTTTGCCAGGAAGTGTCGGATACAGGCCTTGGCCGTGCTATAAATGATAGGTTAAGAAGGGCTGCGTGCTAATTTATTCTACAATTAATTTTTTGAATTTTGTAGTTGTTTTACCTTTTATTTCTAAAGTATAAACACCCGG
>JAUXSA010000057.1 GCA_030681615.1 Bacteroidota bacterium | reverse complement strand
GTAGAAATTTTAATAAAATAAACCCCGCTGGTCAGATCAGAAAAATCATATTCAAAATTAAAATTACTTGTAGGTGGATTAATTGTTTTAACAACCGAACCTAAACTATTGAACACCTGTATGTTTATTGAAGTATAAAACAAAGGTGACAAACTAATTTGAACTATTGAATTAAAAGGATTTGGAGAAACGGTATAGTTAAATAAGGAGCTATTTATGCTGTTATTTTTAAACACCGTTGTAATTGGCACCGCGCACATGTTTGGTGTGCCCCAGCCTCTTGAGTTGTTTGGCGAGGCAAAATGAGAAGCTGTTTTACGTAATGTATCCAATACTTTATATGCTTTTAAATAAGGATGCGCCTGCCAGAAACAGGCCATAGCACCGGCTAAAATGGGGCAGGAAAAAGAAGTACCATTTGCCTGAAAACAGGCGCCAACTGTACTTGTGCTACTTACCCATGAATTGCCACCACGTGCAACCAGATCGGGTTTTATCCTGCCATCGGCAGTTGGCCCTATAGAACTAAAACCTGTAACATTGCTTAAACTATCAATAGCACCAACAGTACAAATACTATCAGCATCGGCAGGAATACCAATTTTTGGCCATGCACTTCCATTACCATTACCGGCAGAATTTAAAACCAGTAAACCTTTGCGAGCCGCTAAATTAGAGGCAATGCTCATAGGTGCTGTTTTTCCATCAAGTGTAGCAAACGTATGATTTTGTGAAGGATTATCAAATTCAGTATAACCTAAAGAGGTTGTTAGAACATCAGCACCTACGCTATCCGCAAACTCTGCACCTCTTATCCAGTTGTATTCTTCCACCAATTTTTCGGTTGGCGCATCTTCTGTTCTTAACAACCAATAATCTGCACGCGGCGCCGAACCCATAATTGTATTTGGTTTAATAGCGGCCATGCAGGATAATACCATTGTGCCGTGCGCGTCGTCGTTATATACATTTGTTCCGCCACTTACAAAATCGCGGGTACCTAAAACCCCTCCCCTGTTAAATAAACTATCAAACACCGGGTTTATATTGGCATTCAAAAAACCTGCGTCCAACACAGCAATTACCATTCCCTGGCCTCTAAAGCCCTGCGCGTGTATACAATCTAAATTTAATTGTTTGGTTTGCCAATACGAACCACCGTAATTAAATGTAGCCGATGAGCTTGCACGCATATCTTGCTGTGCAACAAATGGCGGCTCTTCAATTACAGGCATATCTAATTTATATTTATTAACCAACGCTGTGCTTGAAACAAAGCTGAAAGAACTAATAGCTGCCAATGCGGTTGCGCTACCCGAAGATATTGAAACAACCACACCATTTAACCATTTAGATGCGTAAAGCACTGTAACATTATTAACTGCTTCTATTTGATTGATATAAGAAGGTGTTACCGGAAGATCTGTAATATGATATGGTACACCATAGGTTGCACGCCTTTGCACAGCTGCCGGAGTTAAGAACGCACTTGGGTTTGAAAGCGTGTACGGCGTACCGTTCTTGTTACTAAATCTTACCCAGTGTTTTGTTTGAGAATTTAAGGAACTTAAAATTCCAAAAAGAGCAAGCACTAAAAAAAGTTTATTTTTATTCATAGCCATAAGTTACTAATGTTTGTTTATAAATTACTCCATCTTCAATTCTGCCTTCTACAGGCACATTTGCAATTACATTATTCGAAAGTATATCGGTTATCTCGCGATAAACAAGGCCAATACCTTTTGCATATTTCTCAGCATAATTCTGGTAAGAAATAAGTGTGCGATAGTTTTTTTGTTTTACAGAAAGTACATTATCCAGTTGTTTAGAACCGATGATCTCACTCTTATCAATGTATTCGTAAGAATATAACCACTCACCTATTGTGTTCTTGGCATTACCATCCCAATTAGCGCTTTGCTGAATAGGAAAGATCAATTTTGTAAATCGCACATTTCCTTCAACCACCTGTATACTTTTTTTGTTGGCATTTACCAGCCACACTTCTTTTATGGTCCATGCAATACTGTCGTATGGTTTATTTGGGTTGTATTTTTTTATAAAGCGCTCCATGCGCAAGGCTTCCTGGCCTTCGTTATCGGTAAAGGTTTCGGTTATTTTTTCTTTTATCTGGTATTTTGAAACGATGGTATCCTGTGTCAGACTATTATAAATTGTACTGTCAACATTATAAATTACATATTTACCTATGGTAACGGGATAATAGTCGAGTCCTAGTAAAGCAGTGCTATCCGGTATCTTTTTCTTCGCGCAGGAAAAAAACAGGATACATGAACAAACAGCTATAAAAACGGAATTTTTCAAACAGTTAAAGATAAGAAAAAAGACAGATAATTTTACAAGGGATGTATATCCGGTATTAAAACTTATAATCCTTATAACCCTTGGTAAACTCGCCTTCTTCAAAAGTAGGGTTTACCTGTAAATAATGGTAGTTGTATTCTTCAAAAAGGCCTTTATCATCCATGATCTTCATGCTGATGGGTAAAAAATATTGTTTATCAATAAACATTACCACCGATTTGCAATACCAGGTTGGAATCTTAATTACCTCGCCTTTTTTAAGAAGATCGAAATAATCTTTAAACTTTGGGTTCTTTTCAAGGATCATGTACTCTGCCACAAAAAACTTCCGGGCAATGGTGGTAATGCTTTCGTGCTCTCCCACTTTGTAATCTACATAACCAAAATCTTTATTTTCAATAATAACTTTATAAGCATTGCGGCCGTTTACTTTTTCCTCGCCCATTAACTTAAAATACTCGTCAAACTTATCGCCGATCTTATATTTGCTGTATTCTATAATGGCGCCAAAATAATCGTAGCCCATTTCGTTAAGTGTATGGTGCTGGTCCTGGCGCATTAAGTCGCCCATTGGATCCAGGTTGAGGTTAAAGTATGGGAAAGCATTAGGCTTAACCAAAGCTTTGCCATTGTTCTTGCCTTGCAGCCAAAGTACTTCTATGCCTTTTATATACAGGTAAATAAGCCTTGGATTGCGGCTAAACTTAACATTACTTTCGTAAAAATTGTAACCTTTTTTGCCTCTTTCGGTTATTTTTAAATGGTATTTTAAACCCTTAACCTCTTTAATGGATTTTAAACTTTTGGTAACTATTTCATTACAAGTTAAGTCCGCTTTTTGAGCGAAAGAAAAAACCTGCAAAAATAAAATTGCTGCAAGTATATAGGCTTTATTTAGTTTAGCGTGTATCAAACCGCAAAAATAACACAATCCACCAAAAGATAACAGTAAAATAACTTTATTTAAAAATTTTTAATAAAAAAGAAATTATCTTATAAATTGATTGGCTATATTTATGGAAGAAGACTACATTTACGATCCCGAAAATGAACGTACAACAAATAATAATAAAAGGCATTAAAGAGCAATTGTTCTTTAATAACTATTTGGTGTTGCCCAATTTTGGAGGCTTTGTATTGCGCTCTAATCCTTCCCATTTTTCGAGTACGGGCGGGGGTTTAATGCCTCCTTCTAAAACTTTAAGCTTTAACGCACAGCTAAAACAGAACGATGGCATTTTAGCGCTATGGTTGCAAAACCAGTTAAAATGCACTTCAAGTGAAGCTTTAAGTGACCTGAACGAATTTGCCGATTATTGTAAAAGTGTTTTAAATACCCGCAAACGTTTAAGTATTGAAGGTGTGGGTTTTTTTTACCTCGATTTTGAGAACAATACCTGCTTTGAGCCCCAAATAGATACTAACTTTTTAGCGGATAGCTTTGGACTGACACAGGTTTCTTTAATTGAAATTACTGAAACAGCTACTGAAGTTAAAAAAGAATTAGTGCTGGAAGATAGAATTGGTAACGATGCTATTGTTACAGAAATAAAAAAACAACGGAACTACCGTCGCGTTGTTGCGCCATTAGCCTTGGTAGTAGCGATTTTTAGCTTGCTGGCACTTCTTGTTACCAATACTAAAATAAGCGGACAATTAAAATCTACTATTTTTGGAAGCAACGAAACGGCGATCTATTCTCCTTTAACTTATCCCGAATTAACTTTAGCCGAAACTAAAAAACCAAATTCTGAATATGTGACCGATGCCAACGGTATTGCCCCGCTTGAAATTGAGAACGATAAAGTACTTGCTGTTAAAGTATTTGAGACCACCACCACTTCATCGCCGGTAATTGAGCACTCTACTCACAAATTATTTAAACATAACCGTAATAATTTTGAAGTAGTGTTAGGATGTTTTTCGGTTTTAGATAACGCCAAGCGTATGTTGAAGAAATTAAAACGTCAGAATATAAATGCGATCATCTCTGAGCAAAACGCCCGCGGGATGTATGTGGTAAGTAATGGCGATTTTGCAACTAAGGAAGATGCCATGGCAAGACTTGAAAAAATAGATTCAGTTTGCCCGAATGCCTGGGTGAAGAAGCCTGAGTATTAGTCGTTAGATATTAGTCTACAGTCCTTACCGCAGACTACCAACCAATGACTGTTGACTAAAGACTATTTTTTCTTTTTCTTCTTAACCTTTTTTCCTTTAGACTCTTTTTCTTCTTTCTCGGCTTCGCGCATTAAGAGTTTCCAGTTATCGGTAGTTTCTTCGGTATATAAAAGTGTTTCGGTATAGTCGTCTTTTTTTACATCTAATACACGAATGGGTTTGGTTAAAAAAGTTTCTATCTCTTTTAAAATAATTTTTTCTTCGGGTGCACAAAATGTAACGGCATTACCTTTTTGCATGCCCCTACCCGTGCGCCCAACGCGGTGAACGTAATTCTCTGGTTGATCAGGCAGATCGTAATTCACAACGTAATCCACGTTATCAATATGCACACCTCTTGCGCTAATGTCGGTTGCTATTAATACTTTTATTTCGCCGCTCTTAAACTGTTTCATTACCTGCAAACGGTCGTCTTGTTCTTTACCACCGTGCATGGTAATTGTTTTAATACCTACCCTTACCATGGCTGCAAATACACGTTCTGCGCGCACCTTGGTACGCACAAACACAAATACTTTAC